>NZ_JANHAW010000003.1:300000-530406 GCF_024464595.1 Halobellus litoreus
TTGCCGTCGTTCTCGAACGACCAGTCGGTCGCCAGATGCGGTTCGACGGCCCCCTCTCGATTGAACGTCGTGAGCGTGCTGATGACCCGGTAGTTGTGTGCGCCGTCGTCGGCTGCCTTCCGGGTGTCCATTATCGACGGAATCGGCTCCGGAACCCCGATCCGAACCGTCCCCCCGCCCCCCGAATCGTCCATATCGCCCGAATCGCCGCTGCTGTCGGTTTCGGTCTCCCCTTGGCCTTCCGTCTGGAGACCGGTTTGTGCACCGTCTTGGTCGCTACTGCAGCCGGCGAGCCCAACTGCACCCAGCAGTGCGCCTCTTCTGAGGAGCTTGCGTCGCCGCATGACGTATGCCATCTATGAACATAGATACAAAAATTTTTCTACCATAGGAACCGTGAGCGGTTACTCACGCCGCGAACAGATACTTTCGAATAGATCCAGAAATAAAATAACGAGCGAACAGGTCCAAACTGATCGCTGTTCATTTGAGTACTCCGATCGTAATCGAAATCGTAGACGGTTCTCACCTCTGGGGCCGTCGGGGCGTCCCGATATATTCGCGCGTGTCCAATCCACGGTGTGCGACACGATGACGACGCGGACTTGGACGGACCTCGACCATCGAGCTGTTCAGTCGCTGTAGTCGATCGCGACGGACTTCAGGTGCGTCATCGAATCGAGATGCCAGCGGCCCTTGTACTCACCGCCGCTGCCGCTCTGTTTGACGCCGCCGAAGGGGAGCTGGTGCTCCCAGACGTTGTTCGTTGCGTTGACGACGACGCCCCCGGATCGAAGTCCGTCGATCACCTGATGTGCATCACGGATTGATTCGGTGAAAACGGCTGCCTGGAGTCCATACCGCGTGTCGTTTGCGATCTCCACCGCTTCCTCGCGGTCTGCGACGGGAATGATCGGAGTGAGCGGACCGAACGTCTCCTCGGTCGCCGCCCGCATTTCTGGCGTGACGTCGGCGAGCACAGTGGGTTCGATGTACCGGTCACCGACGGAACCACCAGTGGTTACGCGAGCGCCCGCCTCGACGGCCGCCGTGATCTGTCGCTCCGTGGTCGACCTGACGTCGTCGTTGATGGGCGGCCCGACGTCGGTTTCTTCCTCTCGGGGGTCTCCGACCGTGAGTTCCTCGGTGCGCTCTGTGACCGCCGAAACCAACTCGTCGTAGACCGGTTCTGTCGCGATCACGCGCTCGGTCCCCGAACACGACTGCCCGCAATTGTAGTTGCTTCCTAACACGATCGCGTCTGCCGCCCGCGCTACGTCCGCGTCGTCGAGTACCAGTACCGGATCTTTTCCCCCGAGTTCGAGCAGACACTCCGCGCTCCGCTCGGCCGCCGCCGCTGCGATGCCCTGTCCCACGTCGGTGCTGCCGGTAAATGCCAGGAGCCGGACATCCCGATGGCCGCTCAGTGCCGCACCCACAGTCCCACCGGCCCCGGGAACGAAATTGAACGCTCCCTCGGGGAGCGAAGTCTCCGCGAAGGCCTTCGCGATGTGGGTTGCGGTCAGCGCGGCCTCGGACGCTGGCTTCCACGTGACCGGGTTCCCCGCGACGAGGGCCGCCGAGAGGTGGTCCGTCGGAATTTCGAACGGGTAGTTCCACGGCGTGATGATGCCGGCGGGACCGTACGGCTCTCGCCGGGTGAAGTTGTGACGGCCGTCGAACCGCGAACGCGTCACGTCGCCGGAGAGTCGAACGGCGTCGGCCGCGTACGCGCGGCCCGACCGGACGGCGCTGGCGACTTCCTCCCGGGCTTCGCCTCTCGTCTTCCCCACTTCCGACGTCATCGTCTCGGTAATCTCGTCGGCCCGGTCTTCGATGACGTCCATCGCTGCCTCGACGGCGTCGGCGCGTCGGTGCACGTTCATCTCCCGGAGCGCGTCCGACGCGCTGACAGTCGCGGCGACTGCGTCGTCGACGTGTTCCGCTGTCCCTGCGCCGACCGTTCCCAGTTCGCTTCCATCGATCGGGGAGGTCACACGGATTCCGCCGGAATCCGGTTCGATCCACTGACCGTTGATGTACAGCGGCTCCATTGGTCCGTGGTATGGTACACGACCGCATAAATTTTTGTCGCCTCCACGAAACGTTTTTGTCCGCGCCAATACGCCGTTTCAGTGGGAGCGATGTCAGCTACGCTTGCCGTCATAGCGCTGTCGCTTGCCTCGGGGGCCCTGTGGGGAGTCGGGCCCGTCTTCTCGAAACTCGGTATGGAACGGGGCGGCCAGCCGCGGCGAGCGACGCTCATCGTCCTCTTTGTCGGGGCGGCGGTCTTTTGGATCGTTCCGCTCGTTGGGGGGTGGAGTCACGGGTTCGTGACCCGACTGCCCGTGATGGACATCACCGTGTTCGTCTTTTCGGGGGTCGTCGGGACCTCACTGGCCTGGTTGCTGTGGTTCCGAGGAATCAGACGGGTGGGGGCGAGCGTCGGTAACGTCCTCTTCTACACGCAACCGCTCTTCGCGACGCTTCTGGCGGCTCTTTTGCTTGGCGAACGGCTGACGTCCGTCACCGGGGCCGGTGTCGTCCTGATCGTCCTCGGCGTCGGATTGCTGTCACTGTCGGACGGGACGAACGTTCGACTCCGGTTCTCGAAAGCGCTGTTGCTCCCGCTGGCGGCGGCGGTGTTCGCCGCGGTGAGCAACGTGGTGAACCGCTTCGGGTTCGAGACGTCGGCCGCGACGCCGCTGGAGGCTGCGGCGATCAATCTGACCAGCGCACTGCCGCTCGTCGTCGGACACACCCTCGGCTATCAGCCAGAAGTGCTGACAGCGCCCGGCCGCTCCGACGCGTACTTCCTCTGCTCGGGACTCACGAACGTGGGTGCCGTCTTCACGATGTTCACAGCCCTCGCGAACGGACCGGTAGTGGTGGTCGTACCGCTCGTGAGCACCTCACCGCTGTTCACGACTGCGCTGGCATACGTCTTTTTGAGCGACGTCGAGACGATAACCTCGCGAACCCTGATCAGTGCGGTACTGACGGTGGTCGGCGCAGCGATAACGGCTCTTTGAATCGGCTGGGGTAGCGTTATGCTTCTCCGGTCGGGTACGCTTAGCTATGCCAGACGACGATCCCCCCCGGCCGGCAAATCTCCCACCCGGGTTCGACGAGGAGTCTCCGTACACCGAGGCCGAACTGGAAGCGTTTCCCGAGTGGTGGAGACGAAACGTCGAGGAGTTTCGAGACCACGAAATGCGGCCCTACCGTCCGCCGCGTCTGGCCGACGGGACGGTCACGACGGAACTCGTTGACCGCCTCGAGTCGGCGTACGGCGTTGACATTCGTATTCGAGCGGTCGATCCGCACGACGGCGGCGCGTGGGAGATCCTCGTCGACGACGAGGTCGTCCGATCGGTCGAGCGAACTCGGACCGAAGCCGGCAACACGCGGTACGAGATAACCGAGCGCGGGTTCGAGGCCGCCGTGACGGACGCCGTCACCGAGTGACCGGCTACGAAAGCCCGTAGACGCGTTCGACGTTGTCGGCCATTATCGCCCCGAGTTCCTCCGCGGTGACCGACTCGGCCAGTCGATCGACGACCGTCTCCGGGAGGTCGCTGATCCCGTGGGGGAGGTCCGACCCGAACAGGACGTTCTCGGGACCGATCATGTTCACCATCGCCGCGAACTGCGGGTCGCCTTGGGGCGGCTGGTTCATCGGTTGCGTCGTCCAGTAGAACGACTCGGAGAGATACGCGCTCGGCAGTTGCGTGAGCGCGGGAATCTCGTACCCGAGCTCGAGGTAATGGTCGTCCAGCCGGTGGGTGAAGGACGGGACGAAGCCGATGCCCGCCCCCTGGACGACGAAGTCGACGTCGTACTTTTCCGGGATGCCTTCGAACAGTATCGACGTGAGGTTGCGCATCTGGACGAATCCGTGCTGATAGACGAAGTCCTCGGGGAACGACTGGGCCCACCAGTACTGCTGTCCGAAGCTCTTGTTCCCGACCGTCGACTTCATCGCGATCGGGAGGTCGTGCGAGTCGGCGGCGTCGTATATCGGTTCGTACTGGCGGTGGCCCGGCGGCGGCAGGAGGCCGCTCGCGGGCAGTTGGACCCCCACGATGTCGTCCTCGTCAGCGAGTCGGTCGATCTCCTCGGCCGCGCGAGTCGGGTGTTGCGGGGCGACGACGGCGTTCCCAACCAGGCTCGGACAGTCGTCGAGTTGGGCGAGCAGCCAGTCGTTGTACGCGCTCGCCAGCGCGACAGCGAAGCGGTCGTTGTTGACTTCCGCGAGGCCGAGGTTCAACGTGGGATTGACCACGCCGGCGTCGATTCCCGCGGCACGTGCCCGGTCGGCGAGTTCGGTCGCACCGATAGCGTCGTCGACGTCGTCGTCGGCGACGCTCTCGCCGCCGCCGTTGGTCCGTTTGTACTCGTAGAGCGGATAACTGGACGGACCGGCATAGATCATATCGTGCCGGAGTTCCGTGAGCGAGATGACCCGGTGGGCACCCGAGGATTCGTCCATATGCTCCAACAGCGCCTCGGGCGTTTCCTGCACCTGCGCGTCGGCGTCGACGATCCGGTCGAGGTCCTCGGCACTCCCGAGTCTGTCCTCCTCGGGGACCTGCAGTGCGCTGTCCAGCATAGTCACGCGTTGCGATGCGGGGCACATAATACTATCGTGGCTCCGGATGTTTCGCTCGGCCCGATTGGCGGCGTCCGGGCTGAGGCCGCACACGAAGCACCCTCTCGGGCGACGACCGGCGGAAGCGATAGCCGTCACCGAACGGCGTAGACGGTGCCGTCTTCGACCTCGACGTCGTAGGTCGGGACGGCGTATCGCTCGTCTTTGGGGCTCCGTCCGGTCTCGATGTCGAACATCCACCCGTGCCACGGGCAGACGACGTAGCGCTCCTCGTCGTCGTACGCCCAGTCCCATCCGTCGTCGTCCGTGGTGATGCTGCCGCTGAGCGCGCCTTCACACAGCGGGCCAGCCTGATGAATGCAGTAGTTCGCGAGCGCGTGATACTCCCCTTCGTGCCGGAACACGGCTATTTCCTGCCCCTCGACTTCGGTAATCACGCGCGATCCGTCACCGCTGAACTCGTCCACGTCGGCGACCGCGTACCGTTCAGTCATTCGATATCGTACACGTCCATCGCGTTTTCGCCCATCATTGCGGTCACCTCGTCGGCGCTGAAGTACGCGCGCACCCGGTCGAAGAGTTCCTCCGGTGTGTCGAAGTCGGGATGAGGTGCGTCCGCGGCGAACAGCAGGTTCTCCGGTCCGACGAGTTCGACGAGCCACGCCAGGTGTCGAGGCGTCTCGGCGGTGTGACCGAGCGGCTGCGTACACCAGTAGAACGTCTCGGCGACGTAGTCACTCGGCGGCGCCGAAAGCGCGGGCACCTCGTCGGGGAACTCGTGATACGCGGTGTCCAGACGGCCGAGCAAGTACGGCACGTAGCCGATCCCGGCCTCCTGGAACACGAACGTCAGCTCCGGGAACCGCTCCGGGACGCCGTTGAGGAGGAGCGACGTGGCGTTCACCGTATGGGCGAAGGGGTGCTGCGTGACGTGATCCTCGGCGTACGTTTCCGCCCAGAACGACTGTTCCGGGAACGGCTTCATTCCGGCACCGCTCGTATGCATACTGATCGGGAGGCCGTTCGCCTCGGCCGCTTCGTAGATGGGATCGTACGAGGCGTGCCCGGCGGGCGGAACGAGCGCCGTCCCGAGCAACTGGACTCCGGCAATGTCGGCTTCGTCAGCCAGACGGTCGATCTCCTCGGCGGAGCGGGTCGGGTCCTGCGGCGCGACGACGAGATTCCCGACCATGTTGTCGTACCGATCCAACTCCGAAACCAGCCAGTCGTTGTACCCCTGCATAATCGCGACGGCGTAGTCGCGTTCGCGGACGAAGTTCAAGTTCAGGATGAGGGTCGGGTTCACCACTCCCGCGTCGACGCCGATCCGTTCCGTCACTGCCGCCGTCTGTTCGAGGCCCGCTTCGTCGTAGAGACCGGTACTCTCGTCCTCCCGGTCTTTCATATCCTCGTACAGGTACGTCGGCGTCGGGGAGTGATAGAGGTTCATCTCGGTCCCCGGCGCGGGCGAGGACTCGAAGAACGACTCGAAGCGTTCGTGGGACCCGTCGAGGTGCGCACGGATGTCGTCCCACGACGCTTGGGCGTGAGCGTCGGCGTCGATGACCGTCTCGACCTCGTCGAGCGACGTAAGCGATCGCTGTTTGATATCCTGTGTCATTATCAACGATTTGTAGAATCCGAATAAAAAATGTTGTGACCGGCCGAATTCACCCAGGCGACGCGCTCGCTGATTCCACGAACCGAGTTACCGTGCCCCGCTGGATCAGACAATTTTTGCCAGTGGAGTACGAGGCGCTGACTGCTGTTGACAATACCCATGCAATCTGAGAACGTAACCGGTTCCGAGCTGTTCGTCGAAGCGTTGGAGTCGTACGGGGTTACGCATCTCTTCGGTAACCCCGGGACGACGGAACTACCGATTATGCGCGCGATCGCCGACTCCGACCTGACGTACGTGCTCGGCCTGCACGAGGACATCGCGGTCGGGATGGCGGGCGGCTACGCGAGCGCACGGCGGTACCAGGCCAACCACGATGCGTCGATTACGCCGCTCGGCGTCGTGAATCTCCACGTCGCGCCGGGGTTGGCGCACGGACTCGGGAATGTCCAGAACGCCTCGTGGTCCGGGGCGCCACTCCTCGTCACGGCAGGAAACCACAGCACCGACTTCCAGCACGAGGAGCCGATCCTCTCGGGCGAACTCGCCGGAATGGTCGACGAGTACTGCAAACTGAGCGCCGAGATCACCGACGTCTCGAACGTGTCGACGATGGTGAGACGCGCGGTCAAAACAGCGCTGACGCCGCCGATGGGCCCGGTTTTTCTCGGACTTCCGATGGACGTGATGCGCGCCGAGACGTCGGATTCCCCGGACCGGCTCGGCGCGGTGCCATCTCCGGGACGCGGGGAACGGTCGCAGATCGAAGCCGCGGCGGCCGCCCTGGAGACCGGCGACGATCCGGTACTCGTGCTGGGTGATCGGGTGGCACGAACGGGACCGGACGCAATCGAGGCGGCGGTCAGGTTATCCGAGTCGACCGGCTGTGCCGTGTATAGCGAGATGAACACCTGTGAAATCAACTTCCCCCCAGACCACGAGCAGTGGGTCTCGTATCTCACCCCGGATCCGGAGATGGGGCGCGCGGCGTTCGAAGCCGACACGCTCGTGTTCGTTGGCTGTACGACGAACACGCCGTACATTCCGTACGACGAGCCCTACGTGCCGTCGGACGCGACCATCGTAGACATCGACGTCGATGACGCCGACATCGCGAAAAACGACCCCGCGGACGTCGCCATCGTCGGCGACTTGGCGTCGGTGATGGGGGAGTTGGCCGACTCGGTAGACGTATCCGAGCAGCGTCGACGAGCGCGCAAGCGGGACCTGCCCGATCGCCGCTCGGAAGCGGCGGCGTTTCTCAGTGTCGGGAGCGAATCCGCAACCGACGGATCGATCTCGAAAGACACGCTGGCCGCGGCGATCGCCGACGTCGCCCCCGACAGCTACGTGCTCAACGAGAGCAACACCAGTAAATTCGCGCTGCTCTCTCGGTTCCGCCCGGGTCCCGAGCAGTTCGTCTCGAACAAGAACGGCGGACTGGGGTACAGTCTCCCCGCGACCGTGGGGGCTGCGGTCGCACACAGGGAGGGAGGCGACGACCGCCCGGTCGTCGGCTTCATCGGCGACGGTTCCTACCTCTACTACCCGCAGTCACTCTACAGCGCGGCTCGATACGACCTCGACCTGACCGTCGTGGTGCCGAACAACCGGAACTACCGGATTCTGAAAGACGGGATGCTCGACATCTACGGTGGGTCCGACGAGGAGCACGACTACGTCGGGATGGACTTCGATCCGGCGGTCGACCTCGCGGCGAACGCCGAGAGCCACGGCGCGAGCGGCTACAGGGTCGCGGAGGAGTCAGAACTATCCGACACGCTGGCCGAGGCCATCGAATCCGGCACGCCCGCCGTCGTCGACGTCCCCGTGCGCGACTGAGGCGGGCGCGCGTCGTTCGGCCTCCACCGAAAGCGGCGACCGACCAAAGAAGTATGTGGCCGTCGAGTGAGTGTACACGTGATGTCTTCCGAGACGCCAGTGCGAATCGTACACATCGACCCGGACGGCTTCGAAGACGTGGCAATCGAACGATCGACGTTGGAGGCGGAACTGGGCTCGATCGCGTTCGAGACGGTCGACGTCGGCGGCGCGGACGTCGCCGAGGCGGTCGACGCCGCCGACATCTTGCTCACGCACTACGCGTCGGTTCCGGCCTCGGCGATGGACGCCACGGGATGTTCCGTCGTGACCTGCTACGCCACCGGGGTCGACAACGTTGACGTCGAAGCGGCCACGGAGCGAGGAATCGCCGTGACAAACGTGCCGAAATACTGCGACGAGGAAGTGGGCGAACACATCGTGACGCTCGCGCTCGCGTTGCTCCGCGGGCTCCCGCAGTACCAGACACACACGGCCGAGGGCGGATGGGACTGGCGAGCGGCCGACTCGGTACGGACGGCCGAGACCCAAACGTTCGGGTTCTTCGCCTTCGGACGGAAGGCCCGCGTCGCAGCGGCGCGGGCGAAGGCGTTCGGATTCGATGTCGTCGCACACGACCCGTACCTCTCCGCCGAAGAGATACGGGAGGCCGGCGCGGATCCCGTCTCGTTCGACGACCTCGTCGACGAGTCCGACGTTCTCTCGCTCAACGCACCGCTGACACCGGAGACCGAACAGCGGTTCGACGCGTCGGTCTTCGATCGGATGCGGCCGGGGTCGATCTTGATCAACACCGCCAGGGGGAAACTCGTAGACGAAGACGCGCTCCTCGACGCCCTCGACAACGGGCCGCTTCGCGGTGCCGGACTCGACGTTCTCGCCAGCGAACCGCCCGAGCAGACCAACCCACTGCTTCGGCATCCCGAGACGATCGTGACACCGCACGCGGCGTGGTACTCGCCGGGGGCCGTCGAGCGGGTCCGACGACGGGGATCGAAGATCGCTGCCGCCGCCTACAGGGGTGAAGCAGTCGACGGCGTGGTGAATCCCGACGCGCTCCACGTCGAGTGATCTCTCGTGCGCGATCACTGGCTGGGTCGGCGGCCCATGCCTATATTTATCGTGCGGCCGAACGGGCGGTCGTATGAGGCTGTCAGATGCGGAGTCAGAGCTTCGGGAGCGAGCAGCGTCTTTCGCCGCCGAGCGAATCGAACCTCTAGCGGTCGAACACGAGCGGACCGGGACGCATCCGACAGATATCGTCCGGGCGGCCGCTCGAGAAGGGCTCACTTCGGCGGCGCTCCCCGCGGAATACGGGGGCGGCGGTCTGGGAATCACCGGAAGCCTGCTGGTGCGCGAAGCGCTGTACGCGGCTGACCCGGGAATCGCCGAGGCGATTACCGGGTCGATGTTCGGCTGCGAGATCATCGCCGAGGAGGGAACCGACGCGCAGGCCGAGCGATGGGTACGGCCGGTGACGGACGGCGAACTGATCACGGGCGCGGCGATGACCGAACCGCGCGGCGGGTCCGACTTCGCGAACACCGAGACGCGAGCCACCCGGGACGGCGACGAGTACGTCCTCGACGGCGAGAAGATCTTCATCGGGAACGGTCACATCGCCGACGCCGTTCTCGTGTTCGCCCGCACGAGCGACACCGACCCGCCGCACAGGGGGCTTTCGTCGTTCGTCGTCGAGGCCGGGACCGACGGCTTCCGTCGCGAGGAACTCGAGGGGTTCGTCGGACCGGGCGCGATGGCGCTCGGTGAACTCACGCTCGATGGCGCTCGAGTCCCCGTCGAGGCGCGCATCGGCGACGAGGGAGACGGGTTCTACCAGGCGATGCGGACGATGAACGGGAGTCGGCTCGAAATCGCGGCGAGTTCGATCGGTGCCGCCCGCGGGGCGCTCGATCGGACGATCGAGTACATCTCCGAGCGCGAGACGTTCGGGAAACCGGTCAAGGAGCGCCAGGCCGTCCGTCACCGCATCGCGAACTACGAGGCCCGACTCGAAGCGCTCCGAACGTTCACCTACGCGACGGCACGTGATCTCGAAGAGAACGTCGACCTCGCAGAGGAGCCGGCGATGGCGAAGCTGTTGGCTGCGCAGTTGGCTGAAGAAGTGGCGAGCGACGCGATCCAACTGCATGGCGGGTACGGCCTCCTCGACGAGTACCGCGTCGAGGAGTACCTCCGGTGGGCGAAGATCGCTCAGATCTACGACGGGACGAACGAAGTGATGCGGAGTATCATCGCCGAATCCGTCCTCGACGAGTAGTCAGTTCAGTGCCGGCGGCGACCCAGCGCGGCGCTACACCGGACCATCGCCGGTCGGATCACCTCTAGAGGTAGTAGCTCGCACAGGCGCCAGTGATCTCACAGCCCGCGATTCCGATTCCCCCCTCAGCGACCCGTCTCGTCGGTCACTGTACCGACCACGTCCTGGAGGATGTCCATTCCCACGTGCGCCTGTTCGTCGGTCAGGACGAGCGGCGGGAGCAGTCTGAGGATGTGTCCCTCGATCCCGGCCGTCCACACGATGAGGCCACGCCGCAAACAGCGTGTTTGGATAGACTCGACGAGATCCGGAAGCGGGGCTCCATCGGCGTCACGGAACTCGGCACCGACGAGCAGCCCGCGACCTCGCACGTCGACGAGTCGCGGACACTGTTGCTTCAGTTCCCGGAGCCGGTCCTGCAGATAGGCGCCGAGTTCGGTCGCGCGGTCGAGTAAGTCGTGCGCTGCTATGTACTCGATCGCCCGGGAACCCGCTTTCATCGCCGGAACGTGCCCACGGAAGGTCCCGGCGTGAGCACTCGGTCCCCACGTGTCCAGCTCTTCGCGGTACACCGTCGCCGAGAGCGGCAACCCGGCGCCGCCGACGGCTTTGCCGACTGTCACCGCATCGGGGGTGATATCGGCGTGATCGCTGGCGAACCACTCGCCAGTTCGGCCCATCCCGGTCTGGATTTCATCGACGATCAACAGCACGTCGTGTCGGGCGGTTATCTCGGCCAGTTCCTGCAGAAAACCGTCCGGGGGAACGACGACGCCACCGGAGCCCTGGATAGGCTCCACCCAGAGGCCAGCGGGCGGCGTTTCGAAGTCCTCCGAACGCCCGCTGACGACGGCTCGGACCTCCTCGAGTGAGGCTTCGAGCGCGGCTTCCGACGTCTCGTACTCGTTCGGGCGCGGATACGGAACGTGAGCGACGTCCGGGAGCAGGGGGGTGTAATCGCTCTTGTACGAAGACCACCCGGAGAGACTGAGCGCTCCCATCGTCCCCCCGTGATAGCCGCGATCGAACCCGACGATCCCGTTTCGTCCCGTGTTGTACTTCGCCAACTTGATCGACGCCTCGATGGCGTTGGTACCCGTGGGGCCACCGAACGCCACTCGGCTGTTCCCGGGGAGCGTTCCCGGGGCAATCGAGTCGAGCGCGTCGATGAACTCGAGGCGGGCCTCGGTCGGGAAGTCGATGGTGTGTGCGACCGCACCGAGTTGTTCCTGGGCGGCCTCGAGCACGTACGGATTGGAGTGTCCGACGTTCGCGACGCCGATACCTGCAGCGAAGTCGAGATAGACGTTCCCGTCGACGTCTTCGATCGTCGCTCCACGTGCGGAGTCGATCGCGATGGGTAGCGACAGCGGGTACGCCACCGTGCTCGCTTCTTTCGCGGCCTGTTCGTCGAGTAGGTCGCTGGACCGCGGACCGGGGATCGGTTCCGTCACGGTCGGCCGCTGCGAGAAGTGAAGCTCCTCGGGCGGCGGTCCGGTTGACATACCCACACACAGCGACGCGAACAAGTAAATTATTGCGGCGATCGGGAGTCTCCTCGACCGGAGCCCCCACCGCGTCCGACCCGGTCCCGTGATCCAGCGGGTATGAATCTTTAGGTAGTTGTGGGCAGCAGCATCAACCGGTATGCCGACCGACTACAGTGACCAGTTCGAGACCATCCGGTGTCAGTTCGACGACGAGAGCGGAATCGGTCGGATCGTCCTCGACCGACCGGACTCACTGAACGCGATGTCGACGAAGACCCTCGAGGAGCTCCCGACAGCCATCGAGACCTTCGATCGACTCGACCGGGACGGCGACCGAGTCTCGGTCCGGTGCGTCGTGATCTCCGGTGCCGGCGACGACGCCTTCTGTGTCGGCGTCGACGTCGACGACATCGGCGGGGAGCGATACCCGTTCACTGCGTCGTCGTTCCGGGAGGCGCTGTTCAGCGTCGAGTCGTTCGGCGCACCGGTGATCGCAGCGATCGATGGCTACTGCGTCGGCGGCGGTCTTGAGCTCGCGCTGATGTGCGACTTCCGGGTGGCGAGCGAGGAAAGCGAACTCGGCTTTCCCGAGGTCGACTTGGGGATCTTCCCCTCCGGGGTCGGAACGACACAGCGGCTCCCGCTTCTCGTCGGTCCGAGCCGGGCCAAGGAGCTGTGTATGACGGGCGAGTTCCTCTCCGGGTCAGAAGCCGCTGCGGAGGGGCTGATCAACGAGGCCCATCCGGCGGAGGAGCTCGCGGACGCCGTCGACGAACTCGCCGGAGAACTCGCGGAGAAACCCCCTCTCGCCCTCCGAGCCATCAAGGATACCATCAATCAGTCGCGTAACGTCGGCCTTCGCGATGGAATCGAGTACGAGTACCGCGCCTATCTCCCGCTTTTGCACACCGAGGACTACGCGGAAGGTGCCGCGGCGTTCGCGGCCGATCGAGATCCGGTCTGGCAGGGTAAGTGATGCCTGATACGGCCTGTTCGGGCTCTCTGCGAGCCACTGCGCGATCGAACGACTCCTCTGTGCGATTCGAGTGAACCGCCTCCCTCACGCGTCGCGGCGATCACCGGATTTACCCGAACACTAATCAACTACCCCTCGGTAACCCTGGGGTGGTGACTGCGTAGGCCACGTGATGCGGTCGCACAGTCATCGGAGTACACGACCTACTATGAGCACGAGTTCGGACGCCACAGCCTACATCGCGGGTGCCTTCGAACATCCGACGCGAGAGGCACCGGAAAAGTCGATCGCACAGTTGCACGCAGAGGCTGCCGCCGGGGCCCTCGAGGACGCCGGGCTGGCAGCAGAGGACGTGGACGGGTACCTCACGGCGGGGGAGAACTACCAGGTCGGCCGGTATCCGCCGCTGGCGATGGCCGACTACCTCGGCCTCGACGTCTCGTACTTCGACTCGACCGACGACGGGGGTTCGGCGTACGTCAACCACGTCGGAGAGGCAGCGAGTGCGATCGCCGACGGGAAGTGTGATGTCGCGTTGGTCACGCTCGCGGGTCGGATGCGGACTGACGAGCGAGCCCATCCGGAGGTGGAGGCGACGATTCTGCAGGAGAACTTCGAATCGATCTACGGTGCCGAGACGCTCCCGCAGTACGCGCTCGCCGCTCGCCGTCATATGCACGAGTACGGGACAACCGCTGCGCAACTCGCCGAGATTCGGGTCGCAGCGTCACAACACGCACAACACAACGAGCACGCGATGTATCGGGACCCGGTGACTGTCGAGGAGGTCCTCGACTCGCGAATGGTCAGCGATCCGCTCCACCTGTTGGACTGCTGTGTGATCTCCGACGGCGCGGGCGCGTTCGTCGTCGTGTCCGATTCGGTGCGACGACAGATCGACCGAGAGTGTGTCGAGATCCTCGGGCACGCGGCGGCGGTCGACCACCACGACGCCGGCCGGATCGATCTCACCGAGACGGCCGCGCGGAAATCCGGCCCGCGAGCACTCTCCCGGGCGGGTGTGGACCACGCCGACGTCGATTACGTCTCGATTTACGACTCGTTCACTATCACCGTCCTACAGACGCTGGAGGACTTGGGGTTCTGTGAGAAGGGGGAGGGCGGAGCATTCGTCGAAGGCGGGACCTTACAGGCACCACACGGTGCGCTTCCGTTCAACACGGACGGCGGCGGACTGTGTTCGAACCACCCGGACCGCGGCGGGATGACGAAGGTAATCGAGGCAGTTCGCCAGTTACGTGGGGAGGCGAACGCGCCGGTACAGGTGCCCGATGCGAGCGTGGCGCTCGCACACGGGACGGGAGGGTACCTCGGCACGAGACACGCCGGATCGACGGCCGTCCTCGGGAGGATCGGCCGATGAGTTGGGAACCGCGACCGGTGCCGACCGTTACTCCGGAGACGGCCCCGTACTGGGAAGCAGCGGCGGAGGGCCGTCTCCTCATCCGGCGCTGCCTTGACTGCGAACTCTCGTTTTACTATCCGCGGGCGCGGTGCCCGGACTGCCTCGGAGACAACGTCGACTGGATCGAAGCCGATGGAACGGGGACGGTGTACGCCCATACTTCGACGACGAACGTCGCTGCGTGGCCGGACGACGATCTCCCACTCGTACTGGCCTACGTCGAACTCGACGAGGGGCCGCGAATGCTGACCGCGCTGTCTGACTGCACCGGGGAATCGGTCGAGATTGGCACTCCCGTCGAAGTGGCCTTCATCCCGACAGCGAGCGAAGACGTGTCCATCCCGGTCTTCGAACCGATAGACGACTAGTCGGAGCGGAACCGACCCGGTCTGCCGTCTTCGAGAGCGATACCGACACACAGCGCGCTCGGTGAAGGGTCACTCAGTTCTGTACGTTCGGAATGCTCGGCTTCGACGTGCGCTTCGTCTCGTAGCCGTCAGTGAGATTGTCCCAGGCATCAGCGATCTGTTCGGGCGTCCAGCCACCGGTTTTCGTGTCTGCGGGCACCTCTTTGATGATCTTCCGTTCGCGGTCTGGGTCGGAGATGAACGAAAGTTCTCCCGACCCGAGTCCGACCGTGCAACCCGTGATGTCTGTCGCCGCCTCGCTCGCCAAGAACGCCGGGAGCGGTGCGACGAGCTGCGGACCGTGTGTCTCGTCTGTCATCCCGTCCGGTTGGTACTCCTCGGGAATGGACTTGTACATACGGGTGTAGGCCTCGGGCCAGAGGCTGTTCACCCGAACGTTGTAGCGTTCCAATTCCTGGGCGCAGTTCCGTGTGAGACCGAGGACGCCGGCTTTCGCGGCGGCGTAGTTCGGTTGTCCCGCCCATCCGATCGCCGCCGAGCTAGACACACCGAGGAAGGACCGTTGCCGCTCGAATTCCTCCGCTTCGTACCGCGATTTCCAGTGTTGAGAAGCGTTCCGGAGCAACGAGAAGTGTCCCTTCAGATGGACATCGATGACCGCGTCCCACTCCTCCTCGGTCATATTGAAAATCATCCGGTCACGGAGGATCCCGGCGAAGTTGGTGATGCTGTGGACCGCGCCGTATTCGTCGACGGTGTCTTCGATGAGCTGGTCGGTATAGTCCAAGTCGGTGATATCGCCGTAGTGGGCCATCGCTTCCCCGCCCGCCTCGACGATGTCGTCCACCGTCTGCTGGGCTGGCTGGGTATCCTCGCCCTCTCCCGACAAATCCGCACCCAGGTCGGCAACGACGACTGCGGCTCCCTCATCGGCCATCAGTTTCGCCGTCTCCTCGCCGATACCGCGACCTGCTCCTGCGACGATGCAGACTGTGTCTTCCAACATACTACCTATCTCATACTGTGCGCGGTGAATAAGTTTTTCCCACAGTGCCGTGCGCTCGTGACCTCGCCTAATCAGCCGCCGAATTTGATCCCGAACTGCAGCGGTTTCGGAACCAGTTCTCCGCGTTTTAGTTTCCCGTTTTGATTTCGTGGAAGCTCGTCGACGACTCGGAAAATATCCGGGATCTTGTATTCGGCGAGACGTTCCTCACAGGCTTCCCGAAGCATTTCTTCGGTGACGCGGTGTCGTTCTTTGGGGGCGACAACCGCGATGATTCGTTCTCCGAGGACGTCGTCGGGAAACGAGGTAACTCCGGCCTCTCGGACTCCAGTGACGGCAAGTAGCGCGTCCTCGACCTCGACGGGGTAGACGTTCTCACCGCCCCGGATCATCATATTCCCTTTGCGGCCGCGTAGCGTGATGAATCCGGATTCGTCGATAACCCCGATGTCTCCGGTGTAATGCCATCCGTCGTCGAACTCTTCGTCGGTATCGTCCGGCGAACTCAGGTACCGCTCAGCGACGAATGGGCCGTACATCGCCAATTCGCCGATCTGGCCGGGCGGCAATCGGTTGCGGTTCTCGTCGACGACGGCGAACTTCGTCGTCGGAGTCGGCATCCCCACGACTTCCGGGTGATCGTCGATATACTGGTCAGGAATCATCGCGGCAATACCAGCGAAGTTTTCCGTCTTCCCGTACGAGTGGTACAGTTTTATTTCCGGGAAGGCGTCGCGTATCTTCGGGATCGCATCACGCGGCATCGGTGCCCCGCCGTACGCAAACTTCTCGAACGATGACGTGTCGTACGTCCCGCCGCCTGCTTTTTCGGCGGCCAGGACGATATGAGTCGGGACGCCCATACAGTAGTTCACGCGCTCGGTGCCGATGTAGCGGAGGAAGTGCTGTGGGTCGTACTCCCGCATAATCACTGCCGTGCCGTTGACCGAGATGGCCGTGAGAAGGCCGCAGACGAGCCCGGTAACGTGGAAGAGCGGCGACGGGACGAGAATCCGGCTTCCGTCTCGTACGCCGTGAACACTGGCGTTGTTCAGGGCCGCGTTGACGGCTTGGAAGTTGTCGATCGGGACGGCCTTCGGTTGGCCTGTCGTGCCGGACGTGTACATAACACTCAGAAGATCGGCCGCTGTGGCAGACGGCTCAATCTCTTCGTTTCGGCTGTGGGCTATCAGACCACCGTACGACTGGTCCATCCCGGCCGAATCCAGCACGCACGTTCTGTCGTTCGAAGGTTCGTATGCCGATCCCTCAAGCTTATCCGCGTATTCGTCCCCGACGAAGACGAGAACAGGGTCGCCATCGGCGAACATGTCGCGGATCTCCCCCGGAGAGTGTCGAGTGTTCAGCGGACTGACGACGGCACCGACCCGCGCCGCAGCGAGGAATAGCTCGACGAATTCGAGTTGGCTATCGACGAGGAGGACGATGCGATCGCCCGTCGAAACCCCTTCCGATCGCAGTCCTCTCGCCAACCGGCTGACGCGGTCGGCCGCCTCACGATACGATAATCGAATATCGGAGTCGGGGAAGACAACGAACTCCCGTTCCGGGGTGTCGTTCACTGCGGTGGCGAACAACTCGAACAACGACTCCGATCTGTCAGCGAACGCGCGAACCGTTTTGCCACGGTGCTCGGTCTCCTCAACTCGCGGGAAGGCGTCCATTCGATGCGTTACGACGTTGTTTTCCCAGATGATGGTCTCGTTTGTGAATTCCTGCATCACTTACCCCTACCGCGGTGTGTGACCACTATTACCAAACTGGATCTAAAAGTGTGTCGCCGATCCAGTTCCTGGGCGATAAGGATCCGCTTCCGTCCAGTAGAGCCGTTTTCGTTGAGGGAACAGTTCGACAACGATTTGTGAGCGCGAAACCCGTCGTCGACACTCAACACCCGCAGTCGTGAGCCACTAGCCCTCCTACGCTGGCGTCGACGATGGGAAACGAATCGAAATCAAGCGCCGTGCTATCCGGCCGCTCGTCGTCGAGACCACGAAAAAATATCGAAGTAGTATATATATCTTACTTGCATCGCTCCGCTGTGAGCCCCGGTCGCCACTGGTCTTCGTCAGAACGGTGTTGACATATGCAAACGCAACTGTCGTCGAACGTGGAGGCAGGTCGGATCATCGAGGCGAATCTCCTAACAAGCGTACTTCTGTTAGCCGTGTCTCTTTTCTTCGTGTGACCGGTGGCGGTCGATCACTGCCACGGAGAGGACACCGACCCGCGAAGTTCGATTTCGTTGATCACGCCGCCTATGAGGTCGGGGAGCGTGTCTGTATAGTACTCGTCCGACATCCGGTTCTTCGGTCCGCCGATAGTGATCGAACCGATCGTTTCGCCGTCCAAAGTCACGGGGGCACCCACAGCACGGTAGCCGTCGATCGCCTCCTCGTCGTTGAACGCCACCCCGTCCTCGCGAACGCGCTCGATTTCCGCCAGCAACTCTTCGCTATCCGTAATCGTCTGCTGCGTGTATGCCGGAAGGCCGTGCGTCTCTATAATCTCTAAAATCCTATCATTACTGTACCCCGAAAGGATCGCTTTTCCACCAGCGTGAGCGTGCATAAACTCTCTGTTACCTATCCGACCGCGAAACTTTGCGTTTAGGTTCCGCTCCCCTTCGATGATGTCCAGCGTTACCAGTTTCCCGTTGTCCTCGCTCGTGCACCACCCTATTTCTCCGGTCTCGTCCACTAGATCGCGCAACGATGGCCGAGAGATCTCGATCATCGGATGGTTGTCGCGGGCGTACATCCCGTGGTCCAGATATTTCAACCCGATATGGTACGTCTGATCTCGCTTGATCACGTATCCTTCTTCTCGAAGCGTCATAAGGTACTGATACGCCGTACTCCGACCGATATCCAAGCGATCAGCGATAGCGCTGGCTCCGGCTCCGTCCAGTTCTTGAAGCGTCTCTACGATGCGATGCGCCGTCTGGAGCGACTGTATTTTCCGCGGTGATTCTCCGGTCATACACAGTCATTTTTGTTCTGATAGTAAAGTTCGCCCGGTGGTTCCGTCGATCAGATATTCGGCGTCCACAAAAATATAGCACATTGACAACAACGTATTATAGTAAATTGTATTACTAATATACGGACTTACAGAATCCGATACATTTCGAGCCCACTCGGGCGAACCCCTGATGTGCGCGCGATTCACGTCCTCCCATCGCCTACCTGAAGCAACTCGGCAGTGTAGCGGGCGTGGAATTGAGCGAGGGCATTCAGGAGGTTGACCGCGACGAACAGAAACACCACGCCGACGACCACGGCCGCGAGTGTCTCCGGGAACGTGTCGACGACCCAGGGACCGACGGCGTATTCCCCGTCGACGACCAGTCCCCCGACACCGAGGACGACATCCGGGTCCTCGTAGATGAACGGGGCCGCCAGAAATGCTCCCGTCACGGCTCCACTGACCGCGAGTGCGACGAACGAGATGAGTCCGAACACGAATTTCGCGAGCAGCAGGACGACGCTCGTCCAGGCACTCGGGGCCGTCACGAGCCGCTTGACGGCCTCGACGAAACCGTTTCCCGGGAGGGCGAGTTCGCTGGAGACGTCGAAGTCCTCGATGAACGCCGGGACGGAGGCGTCGACGCTGCCGAGGCGTCTGGCCAGAGCGGCCTCGAAGCCGGCCACGGCCGTCGCCGCCAAGAGCGTCACGAGGAGTATCGGCAACCCGATCCACGTGACGAGCGTACCGACGCCGAGGGCGACGCCCACCGTGAGACCGACGAAGTAGACGAGTCCGAGCGGGAACGCGAGGGCGAGGTAGAGGAGGTTCTTGTACGTCTGCACCGCTAACGGAGCGGCGAGACCTCGGCGAAGTCGGCTGGAGAGCGAAGACTCAGCTGCCTCCGAGGACTGACCTGGATCGGAGTTCGAGAGCATCACGGGGCACATAATGTAACTTAAAAATGTATTATTTTAGAGGGTAATTCTCAGCCCGTGAGAACAGCAGGCAGAAGCTACCTCGTTGGCGACTCGATAATCCGTATGGTCGAACGAACGGAACTCCGCAACGCAGCCATCGGCGCAGTGATAACGATCTTCCTCTCGTTTACGGGTTTCTCAGCATTACTCGGCGGCGGGGTCGCGGGCTACCTGCAGCAGGTGCCGCCGAAACGCGGCGCGAGGACCGGGGCCATCTCGGGAGGTATCGCGGCCATCCCGATACTCCTCGTTCTCGTGCTCGGATTCGGGCTCTTCCTCTTGCAGCCGTCGGCGTTGGGGGTTCCCGGGGGTGTGGAACTCGCGATCATCCTCTTGATTATGTTTCCGCTGCTGTTCGCCTGGATCATCGGACTGAGCGCGGCCGGCGGCTACGTTGGGGCGTACCTCCGCGCGGAATCTCAGTCCTCGAACAGTGAACGGGGGGCACCGGAACGAGGATGAGAGCGGAGTCTCCGACCGTCTCCCACTCGGCGTGGAAGACCGTCGCCGCAGCGCTCCGATGTCTCCCTCCGAACCGGCGTTCGACGGCACCGGTCTGCTCTCTTCGTCTTGCTCACGTTCGTTCTGACGTGGGTCCGTGAGGATCCACTTTCGTGGCACTCCGCGCCGCACGGTCCGACCTGGTGACGCCGCTCGTCCTCGTCGGTAAGTTTCGGCCGTTCGCGGCCGCGATCATCGCGTTGCCGGTGGCGGCGACGACCGGTCGTGGCCCGGAAACGAGTTTGCGAACTCGCCCCGCTCTCTCCCACGGGCGACACTCATATCGGATCCGCCCTCGTCTTTCGACGTAGACGAGCGTTGACGAACCTCGGAGTGAGTCGACGGCAGCTATCAGAACATTGGGATATCCGCACGGAGGTCGACAGTATGCGAAACGTGGTGCGAAGGGACGGGAGTTCCCCGGGGGACTGGCGGGGGATCGCAGCGTTCCTCGCGGTGACGTTCGGCTGGTCGTGGGGGTTCTGGATCCCGAAGGCCGTCGCCGCCTCCGGATTCGTCCAGCGCGTCCCGGTACTCCCCGATCTCGGTGCATTCGGACCGACGGTCGCCGCCTTCGCCCTCGTGACGTACGCGAACGGGCGGCCGGGCGCGAAACGACTCGCACTGCGAGCGCTCAGTCGTGACTACCCAAAGCGGTGGCTTCTCCCGGCACTCCTCCTGACGCCTGCCATCGTGTTCGCGTCGCTCGCCGTAGCCGACCTCACCGAAACCACCCCCGCGTACCCGTGGGCCGACGATCCGGTCGTGCTTCCCGCCGCGTTTCTCGTTATCCTCGTTCTCGGCGGACCGCTCCAAGAGGAGTTCGGGTGGCGGGGTTACCTCCTCGACCCGCTGCAGGAGCGGCTGACAGCATTCGGCGGTGCCGTCGCCGTCGGTCTCGTCTGGGCGGTCTGGCACCTCCCGCTGTTCTACATTCCGAGCGAAACGATCTACTTCCGCAACCCCTTCCTCGGGTTTGCGGTCTCCATCACGCTACTTTCGGTCCTCATCACCTGGGTGTACAACAACACGGAACGGAGCCTGCTCCCGGCCATCCTCTTCCACGCGAGCTTCAATTGGTCGCAGGCGATGTTCCCGGTCCTCGACTCGGACCCTGCCAGCCTCACGATGGTGGGGCTCCTCGCGCTCACGACTATCGCAGTCGTGCGCTACTGGGGACCGAGCCGATTGACCAGGGCCAGTGGAGAGAGCTCTTTCGGCTAGACCTGATAAGTCACTAACTCGTATGACGCACACAACTCGCCAGGTGTATGAAATCGTGATCCCGTCGTTCACCCCCTCGATACCCGCTCGGTCCCGTCGCGATCGGTTCTCGTCCGTCCGGAATACCCTAATTTCGGTACTTGTGTCGATACTCTGCCGTCGGATATGATCGAAGAGCCACGGCTGCCTGGGTTCGCCGTCGACCTCCTGGACCGGCGGCTCCTGAGTTGGCGCTTCCTCGGTGCGGTGCTCGCGGTCGAGCTACTGCTGACCGTCTTCATCAACCTGATCCTGTTCCGAAGTGCGTGGGTTTCGGCGGTTCTCTTCGATCCGGTCCGAGGCGCTACGGGCGGGCTGGTGACCGCGACCTTGTTCGTGAACCTGCTGAACTTCGCCGTGGTGGTGGTCGGTCTCCTGCTGGTAGCCGGCGGTCTGCACCGGCGAGACCTCGGACTGGTGCGGTCGAATCTCCCGACCGCCGTCGCGGTCACCGTCGGTCTCTGGATGGCGCTCCAGGCGGCCGCCGCCGCCGTCTCGCTCGCCCGGACGGGGACAGTCGGGATGAATCCCGGCTGGAGTCAGGCTGGGGTCGGCGCGACGCTGGGGCTGCTCGTCGCGCAACTGTTCGGGAACGCCCTCTACGAAGAGATCCTCTTCCGAGCGGTGTTGCTCGACCAGATGGTGTTGAAACTCCGGGACCGACGGTGGGGGTTCACCTCGGCGCTCGTCGGATCGCAGCTAATTTTCGCACTCCTGCACGTTCCGAACCGTCTTCTGCGGGGATATACGCTCACCGGGATGGTCGACGGACTGGGACTCCTGTTCCTGATGGGGCTGCTCTTCGCGCTGGTGTACCATCGGACGGGAAACCTCCTGATCGCCGTCGGCGTCCACGCCCTCAACAACGCGCCGACGATGCTGGTGGCCACGCGGCTGTCCGGGCAGTCCCTCGTGACCTTGCTGCTGGTGGGACTGGTGACCGCGTGGCCGGTCCTTCGACGACACCTGGGACGCGGGACTCCGAATCCGTCTACCAGCCAGTGAACCGAGTACGCACATACCACCGTCGTGAGCGATTCTGAGATGAAGCTGGAGTACGTCGGGCATCCGTAGTCGGGATGCTTCTCGTCGCTGGCTGTTCCGTCACGTGACGACTCCGAGGGGGAACCGTCGATCAGTCCGGATTCTCGGCGGCTGGCAATCACCCGCCTCAGTCTTGGGTTCCGAGGCCCTCTATTCAGACGGAGGAACCAATATGGCAGCCGTTTCCAATATTGCAGAAGAAGCCCCGAGACCGGCTGGAAAGACGTGGCGACGTCGTCTGGGGTGGGTCTCGGGCGGCGCGCTCCTCGGGATCGCCTACTGGACCCTGGTCCGACCGCGGATGCTGAACTGGGGCGCGACGCCCGCGGAGGTCCGAGCGTCGCTCCCCGGTGACGATCGGCTCCCCGACGCGGACGCCGAGTCGACGATGGCGATCAGTATCGACGCTCCACCAGACGAGATCTGGCCGTGGTTGCGCCAGGTCGGTCAGGAGCGAGGCGGATTCTACAGCCACGAGTGGGCAGAGAACCTCGTCGGCCTCGATATTCACAACGCGGACCGTCTCGTGCCGGAGTGGCAGGACCTCTCGGTCGGAGACACCGTTCGGCTCGGCCGGGAGGACCGATTCCCGGACGCGACGCTGGACGTGGTCGGGCTGGATCCGGAGCGGTCGTTGATTCTGCAGACGCCCGACGAGCCGACGTGGTGGGTCTGGTCCTTCGTGCTCGACCCGATCGACGACGCGACGACTCGGCTACTGGTTCGCTCGCGCATTCGACTTCCCGAGAACCCAGTCGTCGGCGTTCTCGCCCGGGTGGTGCTGGATCCGATAACGTCCGTGATGACCCACGGAATGCTCGGCGGGATCCGATCGCGGGCCGAGCGGATCGAGCGGCTGCAGGCCGAGACGGAGGTGTCAGGTCAGAGCGCATCGCCGTGAGTGGCCCCCGCCCGGCTGTTCGACCTTTCGTGGCGATTCGAGCGCGATACGTCTCTGGGTACACAGGCCGATCTGTCCGAGAAACGGACCGATCGTGAAGTGCATCGAACCGAGAGTAGCGTGGACAGTCGAGTTCGAGGCCCTCAACGAGCGGTCAGAGGAACGAGGGCAGAACGAAGACCATCGCGACGTTGATGACACCGTGTGTGAGCATACTGACCACCACGTTACGACTCCAGACGTACACGCCGACGAGGACGGCGGTGAAGACCGCCTGCGGAATCGCTCCGGCGAGGCCCCACGCCGGGTAGTGAACCGCGAGGAACACGAGGCCGCTGATACCGGCACCGACCCAGAGTCGGTCCGTCAGCTCGGCCAGCCGTTCGATCGGATACCCGCGCCACAGGATTTCCTCGACGATGACGGCCGTTCCGACGACGGCGAGTTGTATCGGGAGCGAGAGTCGAGTGATCGCCGACAGCGTCTCCGGCTGCTCGAGACGCAGCGTGACGACGGCGACGCCGGTGACGAGCAGACCGAGCACGACCCCGCCGAACCCGGCACCGATTCCGACGGCTACCTCCCTCCGCGTCGGCATTCGGAGACCGATCGATCGCAGCCGCCGGTCCTCCCAGTGAAGGACGACAACGAGCAGCGCGCCGACCAGCAGCCAGCTACTGAGCGAGTTGGCCAGGATCGAACCGGCGGTCGACGTCCCGACTTCCCGCGGGAGATCGAACCGTCCGAGCACTGGCGCTCCGAACAACGAGACGAATAGCCCGACCAACACGGCGACTGAAAGACCTGAACTGGTCTCTCCCCGAGCTTCGCCGGCGGTGGCGGACATACGGAGAGCTTGGTTTTGAATTCATATATAACGGCGTAATCGTTCCCCGTCGCCGAGAGGACGAGTGATCACTGGCCATCGAGGCGCGGCCAATTCGTGTCTCACTACCGGGTGCGTGACTGTTTCGACACCGGTGGCTACCGGTGACGGCACCGAATCAGACCGTATCGGTCTCGGGAACCTATCCGTGGCGGCGATTGGAAGTCGAGTCCGGTTGTCTCAGGCGCTCTGACGGTCGCCTTCGTTCGTCGACGGTTGCCGCTCTCGCTTCATCGAGAACACGTACGTCACGGCCAACACTGCAGCGACGAGGACAGGCAGATAGCTGAAGAAGGCAGCCACAGGCGACACCGTGACCGCGTCCCCCCGTCCGAGGACGAGCGTCATCGAGGCGATCGAGGCACCCAGCGTCGCGCCGAGGACCAGGACGACACCGGCGAAGACGAAGCCCCAGGTGCGTCGCTGATAGAGCCAGGCCGCCGCGAGAAAGATCGACGGCACGACGACGCCGAGGTCGAGGACGTGGCTCGCCATCGCCTGTGGCCCCGCTTCCTCGACGATGCGCGGCGTCGTCCCGCTGAGCAATGCCGGGACGATATCCGACAGCCACAGCGCCGCGAGGCCGACCCCGATGAGGACCAGGAATCCGCTGTAACGCGATGGTCTGATTCGGTCCTCCACAGAGTTCCGGATGGCCTCGGCGTCGGTCGTCACGAACCCGCCGATCAGCGTGAACAGCGAGAGGCCGAACAGCGCCACGTACACGAGGAACAGTTCGTTGAACGTGATCTGAATAGCGACGCTGCCCCAGAGATACGTCGCGTATGCGAGGCCACCGAGCCAGACGACCCGACCACGGGGTGATCCCCGCATCGCGTACCAGAGGCCGACCGCGAGCACGGGAATCCCGACCACGAGGATCGCGAGATCCTGCATCTGGTAGGACTCGACCAGCCCGGGCGCATCGTTGTAGTGTCCCGGGCGAAAGAGCCCGAGCAACGCGGAAAGCGCAGAGAGAGCGAGAATCGAGAGGGTGGCCAGGACGTGCCATCGATGGAGGTCACCGGTCATTTCGTCCCACCAGGTGAGAGTACGCTGACCCACGAGTTAGCTGATGCCGGCGGTTCTCACCGGGCGGGAACTCGGCGGGCCGACGGGCGACACGGAACGCTTCTCGAATCGGTCCGCACGACCGGCGTACCACACCGGCTTTCGTTGACGAGTACGGGAACAGTGACCGCCGAAATAGTCTCAGCCATCTCTGTGAGGCCTTACGTTGAACTCACCCAACACCGACCGTACGGACGTATAGCTTGAAGTGTTCAGTCGACGTAGTGATACTATGGACAGCGAAGTACGCTTGAAAGACGTCAGCGAGGTGCTCGATGAACTCGAGTACCCGATCGAACAATCGGAGGCCGGTGCGGAACTAGCCGACGTCACGCTGATCTTGGCGGACGGAAGCGAGAACTTCGGTGACCTCGTGGAACGGACCGGCAGCGACGTGTTCGAGTCGGCGTCGGACCTGGAGGCCGAACTCCACAACGCGCTCCCGCGGGAAGCCGTCGGGGAACCGTATCAGTCCGAAGGCGACGCCTGAACGCGTCCGAGACGTCGATATCGACGGTCGATAGCGCTCTGCAACCCGCGCCTAATCGAGCGCGTATCGGCGGTACCGTCGAACGGAGTAGCGATAGGAGCCGTACGAGACGCCGAACGTCGTCAGGACGTACACGGCGACCCCGCCGACGACGAGCGGCGTGGGGTCGAGAGCACCCGACGCCCCGAACCAGGTCGCGACCAGGCCGATCACCGTGCCGCCGCCGACCACGAACAGGTACGCCATCATCACGAGCGTCGAGGGCACGACCGTCTCCGCGCCCCAGAACTCGCGTTCCTCGTAGACGGGATAGGACGCTCCCAGTCCGACCGAAAAGAGCGACGCGGCGGCGCACATCGGGACGCCGACCGCGGCGAACGCGACTGCCACCGCTGGCGCAGTCCCCAGCGCGACGGACGCCAGTGGGACGAGCACGGCGAGGGGCATCGCAATTGCGAGGCCGGCGGTAACCCGACCGCGAATCTGCGTTCGTGGCGGCGTCCCGCTGAGAAGCACGAGTGGAAGTTGCGGCCGGTCGTCACCGAGCGGATTCAGTCCGAACGTCGCACCGGCGAGATACGTCGCGAGGCCGACGCCGGTCGCGGCCGCGAGCGCCCCGAACGCCTCGCCGGAAGACTGGACGAACGTCGTTCCGATCGGACCGAGGAAGAAGACGATCATCACCAAGTGACTGAACTTCTGCGGGTGCCGGACGGCGCGAACCAGGTGGCCCCACGCGATCCGTCCGGGTTTCGTGGCGACGAACGGACGCGGCGCCCCGAAGCCCCCGCTCGACGTCTTCGCCCGCGTCGCGCTCTCTGACTCCGGCGCGTCGGTGAACCAGAGGGTGGTCGCCGACCGCGTGGCGACCGCGAGTCCGAGTGGGGTGAGCGCGAGCAGCAGGAGCAAAACGGCGACCCCGCTCGGGGAGAGCGGTCGCGAGAGCGGAGTGGCGACGAACGCGAGGGCGACGTACTCCATCAGCGGACCGAACGTGAACGCGTCGAGAAGGGCCCCAGCCGAGAGCGTCCCGTCGGCGAGGCGGCGGCCGATCGACTGCGAGGCCAGGACGAGCGCGAGCATCCCGACGAAGCCGCCGATCTTGACCGCGCGGCCCAGCGCGGGCAGCCACCGGAAGAGCCGCAGGAGCCCGACTCCGAGGGCGTATCCCCAGACGGCCGCCCAACAGAGGAGCGGTAGGAGCACGAACGCGACCGTCATCGGAAACGTGGGTGACCCGAGTCCGAGGGAGAACGCGGCGACGACGGCCGCTATCGGCAGCCCGAACCAGACGGCCAGCCGTGCGATCTCGGCACCGACGAGTCCGACGACGACGGCGCGAGGGTGGACGGTCGACAGGAGGAGCGCCTCCGCTTCAGGGCTCCCGATTCGCTCTAACGTCCGCAGGGCGGCCAGCGAGACGAGGAGCAGCGGGAGCGCGGTCGCGGCGGGCCCGAGATACGGGATCGACGCCGCCGATCGTACCGTCCGTCCCAGGACGTACGCGGTCGGCAGGGTGAACAGGAGGTTTCCGCCGAAGAACAGGAGGGCCACGGCGAGTCCGAGGAGTCGACGGCGGTCGCGGGCGTACCCGCGGACGCTCCGGACGAACTCCGCGCGGGCGATACGCAGGGCGTGTGCGAGGTCGGTCCGGAGGGTCATACGCCCTCGGAGCCGCCGCCGGTTTCGCCGGCCCCCGCGACCTCGCTCTCGCCGCTCGTGACCGCGAGGAAGGCGTCCTCCAGGGACCCGCTCTCACCCGTTTCCGCGCGAGAGGTCACCGCTTCCGGCGCGCCTTCGGCGACGAGGCGGCCTTCGTAGAGGACGCCGACCTCGTCGGCGACGGCCTCAACGACCGGGAGGATGTGCGTCGAGAGGAACACCGTCGTCCCCGAGTCGGCGAAGGCCAGGATCGACTCGCGGATCCGACGCGCCGCGCGGGGATCGAGTCCCGACGTCGGTTCGTCCAGGAAGAGGACGTCCGGGTCGTGGATCACGCTCTGAACGAAGGCGGTCTTCTGTTTCATCCCCTTCGAGTAGGCCTCGATCCGCTTGTCGGCGTCCTCGCCCAACTCGAACTCCGTCAGATACCGCTCGATGCGCGCTTCGGCGACGTCGGCCGGAAGGTCTCTGAGGTCGGCGACGTATTCGAGTTGCTCGCGCGCGCTGAACTCCTCGTACAGCGGCGGCGTCTCGGGGAGGTACCCGACGTGGGGCGCCAGCGCGCGGCGGTCGGACACGTCGACCCCACAGACCCGGACGGTGCCGCTCGACGGCCGCGCGAGTCCCGTCAAGAGTCGCATCGTCGTCGTCTTCCCCGCACCGTTCGGTCCGAGGAAGCCGTACACCGTCCCGGTGGAGATCGAGAGCGAGACGCCGTCGAGGGCGACCTCCGAGCCGTACCGTTTCCGGAGGTCGTCGGCGTCGATTGCGGTGGTCGTGTGTGTGGAGGGCATCGCGATGATTGCCCTTGGGGAGCCACCCCCTAACGGTTGTGGATCGCGGAATCGCCCCCGCTTCGATCGAAATTGTTATTTCGTTGTGAGGTGACCTGCCACACGATGTGTCGAATTGGTCCCTCCCAGCGGAGCGGTAGTCGAAGCGACACCGTCCCTCCGAGCCGCGACGGCGATGACGCCCGGAGGGTCGGGTGATGACTCTGTACGCGGTCGATGCCATCGACGACGCTATCGACGCGGCGCGGGCGTTCCTCTGGCCGTTCGATCTGGGCCGGTGGGCGCGACTCGCCCTCGTGATGTTATTCGTCGGTAGCGCTGGCGGCACGCCGCCGTTCCAGTTCGGCGGCGGCGCCCCGAGCGGGTCGGGATCGCAAACGCCCGACGTCTCCGGGATTCCCGAGACGCTCCCCCCGCCCGGTGGCACGGAACTCGCGGTGATCGCAGCGATATTCGGGATCATCCTCCTCCTCGGCCTCGCGTTCCTGTTCGTGGGATCGGTGATGGAGTTCGTGTTCGTCGAGTCCCTTCGGCGCGAGGACGTGAGGATCCGCCGCTACTGGAGCGAGCGCTGGCGACAGGGCGCTCGGCTGTTCGGGTTCCGTGTCGTACTCGGGGCGCTCACCCTCGCGATCATCGGGGGCACGCTCGCCGCGGTTCTCTGGCCGCTTCTCGTCGGCGAAGGCGCGTTCTCGATCGGACTGTTGTTCCTCGCGATCCCGGTGTTCGTGGTCGTCAGCGTGATCAGTGGCCTCGTCGGCGGCTTCACGACGATGTTCGTGGTGCCGGTGATGATCGTCGAGGAGAGCGGGCTCCTCTCGGCGTGGCGGGAGTTCTGGCCGACGGTGACCGGCCAGTGGAAGCAGTACGTCGTCTACGCCGTCCTGAGCTTCGTGCTCCAACTGGTCGCCGGGATCTTGGCGAGCATCGTGACGGTACTCGGCGCCATCGGAGTCGGCATCCCGCTCGGCGTGTTCGGACTCGTTGGCGTGGGTCTGTTGAGCGTCTCCCACCTCGCCGGATGGGCGATCATCGCCCTAGCGGTGCTGCTCTTCGTCCTCGCCGCGATCGTCATCGGACTGCTCGTCGCCGTCCCGATCCAGACGTATCTCCGCTACTACGCCTTGCTCGTGCTCGGCGACACCGAGGCGGAGTTCGACCTGATCTCGGAGCGGCGAGCGGCGATCCGGGAGTGAGCAGCCGAGGATCAGAGACCTAAGACGTCGGCGTGCCGGTCGAGCACGGCCGACAGTGTCAGGTTCTTCTCTTCGAGTTCGTATCGAACCCGGACGATCGGCACGTCGACGTCGATCAGCCGCGCCAAGTCGTGCGGCGTCCCGGAGACGACCACGTCCGGGTCAGCCGCCCGAATGGTCGCTTCGAGCTCTCGAATCTGTTCCCCGCTGTAGCCCATCGCCGGGAGGACGGCATCGAGATGCGGGTACTCCTCGAACACCTCTCGGAGGGAGCCGACGGCCGACGGTGACGGATCCACGACCTCGCCGGCGCCGTACTCCCGGGCGGCGAGTAATCCGGCACCGTGCGGGGCGTCGCCGTGCGTGAGCGTGGGACCGTCCTCGACGACCAGGACGCGTTTTCCGGCGATCGCCTCCCCGTCGGCCGTGATCGTCGAGTTGGCGTGGATGATCTCCGCGTCGGGGTTCGTCCGGCGGACGTTCTCCTCGATCTCACGAATCCCGGCCACGTCCGCAGTGTTCTCCTTGTTGATGATGACGTAATCCGCCAGGCGGAGGTTCGTCTCACCGGGATGGTACCGCAGTTCCGCGCCCGCGCGGTGAGGGTCGGTCAGGACGACGTGCACGTCGGGGACGAAAAACGGGAGTTCGTTGTTACCGCCGTCCCAGACGAGGACGTCGGCCGCGTGCTCGGCCTCGGCCAGGACCGCCTCGTAGTCGACGCCCGCGAAGACGGTGTGGCCCCGTTCGATGTGGCCCTCGTACTCCTCGCGCTCCTCGATGGTGACGTCGCTCGCGTCGAGATCCGCCATCGTCTCGAAGCGCTGGACGCGCTGCGCCGCCAGGCCCCCGTACGGCATCGGCTCTCTGACGACGGCGACTTCCTTCCCGCGGTCACGGAGTAGGTCTGCGAGCTTTCGGGCGGTCTGCGACTTCCCGCATCCGGTCCGCACGGCGTCGACGGCGACAACCGGCACTGAGGACGCCAACATCATCCGATCCGGGCCGATCAATCGAAAGTCGGCCCCCGCCGCGAGGACGCGTGACGCCTGGTGCATCACGTCCTCGTGAGCGACGTCGGAGTACGAGAAGACCACGGTGTCCACCGCCTCCTCGTCGATGACCGTTTCGAGTTCCGACTCCGGACGGATCGGGATGCCATCGGGGTAGGCGTCGCCCGCCAGTTCAGGCGGATACCGTCGGTTCGGCAGGTCGTCGAGTTCGCCGATGTTCTGCGTGGGCGTGTGCGTGAACGCGACGACTCTCGCGTCCTCGTCGTCCCGGAACACCGTGTTGAAATCGTGGAAGTCGCGTCCGGCCGCTCCCATAACGACGATTCGAGTCGTGCTCATACTGCGACTAGGTCGGTCGGACGCGGGTAAATGGTTTCGACGCCGACACGAGCGACTGTACTTGCGTCGGCTGCCCGTCACTATAACCCCGCGGCGGCCGAAGGGTTCGTATGGACGGTTCCGCACCCGACCGGCGAACCGGTCCGGTCGTCGTCGCACTCGGAGGCAACACGCTACTGGGAAAGCAGGGACCGTGGACGGTCGACGAGCAGACCGCGGCCATCGAACGAACCGCCCGGGAGATCAGCGAGGCCATCGAGGACGGATACGAAATCGTCCTCACGCACGGGAACGGCCCGCAGGTCGGAACCCTGCTGTTGCAACAGGAGACCGCGAGCGAGACACCGCAGTTACCACTGGACGTCCTGGTCGCCGAAACGCAGGCACAGATCGGCTACCTCTTGCAACAGGCTCTGGACAACGAACTGACCGACTCGACGGACTTCATCACCATCGTCACCCAGGTCGTCGTCGACGGGGACGACCCGGCGTTCGCGGACCCGACGAAACCGATCGGGCCGTTCTACACCGAGGAGGCGGCCGCGGAGAAACCGTTCGAGACGAAGCGCGTGTCGACCGGCGACCGACCGTACCGTCGCGTCGTCCCGTCTCCGGAGCCCGTGGAGATCGTCGAGGGAGACGAGATCGCGAATCTCGTCCACCGGGGGAATCTCGTGATCGCTGCCGGGGGCGGGGGCGTCCCCGTCGTTCGCGACGACGGTCTCAGCGGCGTCGAAGCCGTCGTCGACAAGGACACGACCACGCGACTGCTCGCCTCCGAACTCGGCGTCGGAACGCTCGTGCTACTGACTGACGTCGAGTTCGCGTACGTGAACTACGACACGCCCGACCAGCGACCGATCCGCGAAGTCACCGCGCGGGCGCTCCGGACCCACCTCGAAGCCGGCGAGTTCGGTGCGGGGAGTATGCGTCCGAAAGTCGAGGCGTGCCTCCAGTTCGTCGAGGAGGGTGGTGATCGGGCCGTGATCACCTCGCCGGATCGGTTGCTGGACGCCCTCGCGGGAGAGACCGGTACCCAGGTTCGAGGCTGAACGGGACCAGGGTGCTGCCGCAAGTGGGGACGACCGTCCGATTCGCGACTGTCAGCCGTCCGTCGACGCTCCGTCGGTCTCTTTCCACCCGCCGGCGTCGACCACCTCGAAGAGTTGGCCCCAGTCCTCCTCGTCTTCGGCCTCGGGCAGCGAATCGCGGAGCTGTTGAAAGTCGGACTCCGGAACGAGCGAGTGCACGAGGTCGACGACGACGCGGGCGTGATAGGCCGCTTCCGCCCGGTCGGTGTGTTCGATGCGGCTCACGCGGTCCAGGAACTCGGTCCAATCGAAGCGCTGGCCGTGTTCGTGGACTGCCCCGGTCATATACCACTTGATTTCTATCGGCAGCGACGCGGCGAGGTCCTCGGCGTTGCCCTCGGGGAGTCGTTGCCCGAGTGTCAGAAGCGTCGCCCGAGCGGCCCGTACCGCCTCGCCGGTGCCTGGCAGTCCGAGTCGGTGTTGGATCTGCCCGGTGAACTCGTCGAATTGCATACGCGCGAAACTGTGCACGAGATGACATCAAACGCTAGGGTACTTCCCACGGCGTGAAAACCACGGTCTTTGTCGAGACCGTGTTAAATATAGAGGAGTAGTCAGCGAGGTCTTGGTACCCACACGCATATATGATAAACAAGTGCCACTTCCACTGAAGATAGAGCACGAGTTCAAAATGCATACACGTGTACTGGACTCATTACGACCAATGGAAGACAATGTGAATCACCGAGAAAACGATAAACACGAGTCTGAGTGGTATCGGACGCTCGTTGAAGAGGTAAATGATCTCGCAACAGTCGTCGATACCGACGGGACGATAACCTACGTCAGTCCGGCTGTCACACGGATTCTCGGCTACGACCCCGACGAATTGGTTGGCAACGAGGGATTCGAGTTCGTCCACCCCGAGGACCGGGAACGAAACGCCGACGCGCTTGAGACCGTTCTCTCGGACTCTTCTGAATCCGAGACTGTCGAGGTCCGATTCCGCCATGCCGACGGCTCGTGGCGTTGGATCGAGGCCACAATGCGGAATCGACTTGAGGATGATATCATCGATGGGATTCTCTTTAGCAGTCGAGATATCACTGAGCGAAAAGATTACGAACGCGAAGCCAGGAAATTCGCCGAAGAGTACGAAGCCCTGTTGAACAATGTGGAAGATGCCATTTTTCTCATCAATGTCGAAGAAAACGGGGATAGTGTCCGATTCGAATTTGAACGTCTCAGTCCCTCCTACGAGCGCCAAACTGGCATTACAACCGAGGAAGTGCAGGGACAGACACCACGAGACGTGTTCGGTGAAGAGCAAGGAACTGAGTTAGAAGCGAACTATCACCGCTGTGTCAACGCTGGCGAACCTATCTCGTATCAAGAAGAACTCCGAGTCGGTGAAGGAGCACGCTTCTGGCAAACGAAGCTCGCGCCGGTAGTCTCCGATGATGAAACAACTCGCCTCGTTGGGATCACTCGGAACGTGACGGAACGCGTCGAACGGGAGCGACAACTCCGTCAGCAGAACGAGCGCCTTGAAGAGTTTGCGAGTGTTATATCCCACGATTTGCGCAACCCACTCAACGTCGCACAGGGTCGTGCAACGCTCCTTGCTGAGCAGGCAGAAAGCGATCATCTCGATCCACTACTGCAGGCGCTCGACCGGATGGAGGCGATCGTTGAGGACACGTTGACTCTTGCTCGTCAAGGCGACATCATAAGCGAAACCGAGGCGATCCGTTTGACTGACCTCGTCGGGAAGTGTTGGGGGACAGTAGACACGGGCGACGCAACCATTGAGATCGTCGATGAGATGACCTTCCAAGGCGATCCAGACCGGTTACGGCACGTTTTCGAGAATCTGTTCCGAAACGCGGTTGAACACGGTGGGTCAGACGCAACCGTGCGTGTCGGACGTCACGATGAAAAGGGGATCTATGTCGAAGACGATGGGCCAGGAATTCCACTCGAAAAGCGTGACGAGGTGTTCGAACCCGGGCATACGTCGGCACATGGTGGTACTGGTTTCGGGTTGACCATCGTAAAACGAATCGTGGAAGCCCATAGCTGGGAGCTGTCTGTAACCGATGGAACTGACGGTGGGGCGCGGTTTGAGTTCGAGATGACTGAACAGGGAGAGTTCGTGTGAGTTTTCAGACTAGGTCCGTCACCAATACATCGAGAAGCGCGGTCTCAACTACTAAGTGTAGCGTCTGAGGCATAAGCTCGCTGAATGCTGCACGCGGTTTCTATCAGGTTCTAGGATTTCGAGAGAGTCGGTGAACCTTATTGCAGCGGTCGTTCCTGTGGCGTGGGAATGTCCGGATAATACAGCGTGCTTGAACGGCTATTTCTACGCTGCACATATGACGAGTCCACGACGATTCGACGACCGTACGGACGCGGGTGAACGATTGGGTGAGGCGCTACGAGACCGTGACGTCGACGCGGACATCGTCCTCGCGATCCCGCGGGGCGGGTTACCGGTCGGCCGGGCCGTCGCCGACGCGCTCGGGGTTCCGCTCGACATCGTCGTCGCCTCGAAGATCGGCGCACCGGGAAACCCGGAGTACGCGATCGGGGCCGTCGCCGCCGACGGGGCCGTCTGGCGGAACGAACGGGCCTTCGAACGGGGTGGCGTCGACGAGGAGTACTTCCAGCGGGAGCGCGAGCGCGAGGCCGAGAAGGCACGCCAGAAGGCCGAACGCTACCGTAGCGGCCGATCCGAACCGGATCTGAGCGGAAAGACCGTCGCCGTCGTCGACGACGGCATCGCGACTGGTTCCACGGTCAGAGCGTGTCTCGCGATGCTCGCCGCGACCGACGCGGAACGCATCGTGCTGGCCGTTCCGGTCGGCCCACCCGAGACCATCGCGGAGTTACGGGAGGCGGTGGACGACGTCGTCTGTCTCCGGACGCCGAGCAGTTTCGGTGGCGTCGGACGGTTCTACGACCGATTCGACCAGGTGTCCGATGCGGACGCAATGTCGTATTTGAAGACGGACCCGTAAGCGACGTCGAGCGAGGAAGCCCGCCAGTTTCACGGGACGGGAACGACCGGCGGTTACTTCAAAACTGAGCGACAAATACAACGCGTCGGCAGCGCAGACGGCACCGCAACGCAACCAACACGCCATACCCCCACCGATGGACATCACCGATATCGTTTCGACAGAGTACGTAGAATTACCGCCAGACGCCACGGTCTCGAAGCTCGTCGGGGTCTTCGAGGACCCCTCCGTCACCGGCGTCGTCGTGGCCGGTTCGGAGTTCGAGGGCGTCGTCACAAGACGACAACTCGCCACCTCGCACCGCCAGCCGAACGAAAAGCTCGCGTCGCTGGTCTGGCACGTCCCCCGACTCGCACCCGACGAAGACGTGCGAAAGGTCGCTCAGCTGATGATCGACAGCGACTCGCGGCTCCTGCCGGTGTTCGAGGGGCAGGAGCCCGTCGGCGTCGTTCGCGCCGACGACATCCTCGAAGCGGTGACGCCGTTCCTCGACGCGGCGACCGTCGCGGAGGCGGCCAGCACCGACCTGGTCACGGTCGACCCGACGTCGAGTTTCGGGGAGGCCCTCCACGTCTTCCGCGAGAACCGAATCACTCACGTACCGGTCGTCGAGGACGACGCGGTCGTCGGAATGTTGAGCCTCTACGACGTGATCGATTTCACGGGCCGCTCGGCCGATCGCAGCAAAGGCGGCGACGCCAGCGGAACGGACTCCTTCGGTGGGTCGATTTCCGGCAGTTCGGGACGCGCTCGCGGCGGCGGATACGGCGCTCGGGAGGGTGAGTTGGCCCGGTTGCTCGACCTTCCAGTCCGAGACGTGATGAACTCCCCGGTGCGAACGATCCAGCCGGAGGAGACACTCGACAGGGCCGTCGAAGAGATGTTCGAGATCGGCGGGTCCTCGCTGGCAGTAACCACGGACGGAGAACTGCACGGAATCATCACGAAGACGGACGTCCTCGACGCGCTCACGTGGGAAGCCGGCGGGAACCGGGCAGTCCAGGTCTACGGAATCGACCTGATAGACGACATCGCGTACGAGGACATCGTCGATATGATCGATACGCTCGACGAACGAGACCAGCGGATGACCGTCCTGGACGCGAGAGTCCACCTGCACAGACACGACGAGAAGCTTCGCGGCACGCCGCTGATACTCGCCCGGATCCGACTGCACACCGATCGGGGACTGTACATCGCCTCCGGCGAGGGGTACGGAGCGAAGCACGCCATCAACGAGGCCCGAGAGGTGTTAGAGCGGCAGATCCGGGACAAGAAGACCTATGGCCGCAACAAGAAACCACGGAGTGAGGAGTTTTGGGAGAAGCGATTCGGCTGGCTGCTCGAAGGGGAGGACTGAACGACTCCCCGCTCAGGCTCTCTCGGAGCCGCGGGCACCCCGCACTTCCGCAAATTGAGAACCACTGACAGGAATTATTACCCTGTCAGCCGTAGGTCCACGCGTCGTTATGGCCAACCCGAGAAATCCGTTTCGCGAACTGGACCGGCTGTTCGAACAGATGCAGGAGAACGTCGGGGAAGCGAGTCGCTGGTGGGAGTCGGAGCCGTTCGCCCGGACGGAGCGCGACTCGGCGTCGATGCGCGTCGACCTCAGAGACGCCGGCGACGAACTCGTCCTGACCGCGGAGTTGCCCGGGTTCGAGAAAGACGACATCGACGTGCACCTCACCGACCAATCGCTCGAAATCGACGCCGAACACCGCGAGGAAGTCGAAGCGAGCGACGACGAATACATCCGTCGCGAGCGTTACCGGGCGTCGATGAGCCGATCGATTCCGCTCCCGGAGGCGGTGATGGCCGAAGACGTCACGGCCTCCTACGGCAACGGCGTCCTGACAGTGACGATGCCGAAGAGCGAACCGGAGTCCGAAGGGATCGAGATCGACGTAGACTGAGTGCACCGACCGTCTCGGGCCGTTGGTCGGATCTCCTCGGGGCCGAGGGGGCGAACCGACTGACAGCCGGTGGCGGCGGGTCCGCGACTGTCGTCCGCAAGAACAGTTATGTATTTCTACCCCAATTCTCCGCTATGGAGCAGAATGTCGGCCGAACCGACGGAATCGCACGGGTCGCGATCGGAGCGATCGCCGGAGTGATCTCGCTCGCCATACTGGGCAACGCCGTGTCCGGACCGGCCATCCTCTCGCCGATACTCGGGATCGTTTCGATTATGATGCTCGCGACCGGCGCGACGGGACGCTGCGGCGTCTACTCCCTCATCGGCGTGAACACCTGCAAGGCGCGGTAACCGCCGCGAGCGACCACCCAGAAGGGACTCGCGTCGCTAGCGGCGGGTTCCGTTCGAGGGTGTAGTGAATGCAATGAACATAATTAGTGAATGTAACTGGTGAATATGATTGCTGGCGAGAAACGAGTCCGTCATCGGAAGGTGGACTGATCGCACCTGGACACTCGGGTCCGTGGCGGTCACGACCGCGGTCTGAGCCGCGACCGTGGACCGGTGGCCTTCGGAGGTACAACTAAACGCCCGTCGCGTCTCACAGCACGTATGACCGACGCGGAACGAGCCGCGCGACTCCGCGACGCCGCCCGCCGAGCACCGGCGACCGTCGACCTGGAGGAACTGGGACCGCATCTGGCGGCCGATTCGATCGAAGCACGGGCGCGCGCCTTGGAGACCCTCGGCCGGTTGGCGCTCGCGGGGCGAGACGTCGAGTCGTACGCGGATCGACTCGATCGATGCTACGGCGACCGCGACCTCTTGGACGCCCCCGTGCGGCTGTCGACCGAACGGGACTCCGAGGCGTGGGTCCAACCGCGCGCGCTGGCGTTCGCCGTGGCGGCGCTCGCTCTGACCGGGGCGGTCGACCGCGGCGACGCCATCCGTTCGGCCGTGAACGCCTACGAGAACCAGCATCCGGAGTTCGACGCGGAGATGCGAACGAACACGGCGATACGGGAGGTCGGCTGGGGATTCGCATCGGTTGTGATCTTCACCGACGGCTACGTGGACGTCATCCTGAGCCTCGTCGACCGCGACGACGACACGGTCCGCCGGGTCGGCGCGTCAGCGCTGTCGGACGTCGCAGAGGAGTACGCGCCGATCAGAGACGAGTACCCCGACGAGACGCCCCGACTCGTCGCCGACGCCGCCGAGCGACTCGCGACAGATTCGCATCCGAGGGTCAGATACCACGCGGCGTTTGCGCTCACTGAGTACGCGATGGACCGGCCGGAACTCGTCCGTCCGCGCGCGGACGTGCTTTCGGCGGCACTCCGAGACGAGGCCGCACTCGTGCGGAAAGAGGCAGCGGCGACGCTGGGATTCGTCGGCGCCGCCGACGCGGTGCCCGCGCTGCGGGATTTGGCCGAAACAGACCCCGACGAACGGGTCCGAGAGGCGGCAGCCGACGCCAGAGAGTCCCTGGAGAGCGAGCGCGAGTGACTGCCGGGACGGCAACAGTTCGACCCCGCCAGCGACGCCGAGGTGCCCGGCGATTCCGATCGAAAACCAAAGTTCGTATATCGGCGGCATCTCGTAGAGGGAGACAAGATGATGGACGTGAGCGTAATCGGCTGTGGAAACATGGGCGGAGCCCTGATCACGGGGCTCTCCGATGCGGGCGGCTACCGCATCACGGCCTACGACGTGGACCCCGACGCCTTCGAGTCGATCGAGGCGTACGCCGACCGGACGACGACCGACCTCGACGACGTCCGAGACTCCGAGGTCGTCGTCCTCGCGGTCAAACCGGACATCGTGCCCCTGGTGCTCGAGGACCTCGACCTCCGGGCGGAGCAAACGCTCGTCACGATCGCCGCGGGGGTCTCGACCGACGTCGTCGCGAGCGAGACGGACGCGACGGTCGTTCGGGTGATGCCGAACCTGGCGGCCAGAACCCGTAACATGGCCGCCGCCGTCGCCTGGGAGGCACCCGACGAGAACGTCGAACGGATGCTCGGTGACCTCGGGGAGTTCGTCGTCATCGACGAGAACCTGATGGACGTCGCCACGGCGCTGAACGGTAGCGGCCCCGCCTTCGTGTTCTACCTCGTCGGCGCGATGCAGAAGCGGGCCGTCGAGGAGGGCCTCGACGCCGAGAAAGCGCGCGTCCTCGCGGCCCAGACGTTCAAGGGGGCCGCCGAGACGATCCTCCGGTCCGAGGAGTCCATCGAGGACCTGATCGACGCCGTCTGCTCCCCGGGCGGGACGACGATCGAGGGGATGGACGTGCTGTGGGACAGCGACGTTGAGCAGGAGGTCGGCGACGCCCTGAGCGCCGCGCGGCGACGCTCCGCCGAACTGGCCGAGGAAGCCGAGAAATGAGCGGCGTCGTCGCCGCGGCGGAGGTCGACGAGGCCCGGAAACTGGCCGCGGAGGCCGGACGCGTCGTCGTCAAGGCCGGTACCAACTCGCTCACCGACGAGGAGTCGAACCTCGACGACGACAAGCTCGACAAACTCGTCGACGACGTGGCCGACCTCGTCGAGCGCGACAAGGAGGTCATCCTGGTCTCCTCGGGCGCGATCGGCGCGGGGAAGGGCCGGATCGGGTTCAAGCCCGACGACACCGTCGAGGAGTCCCAGGCGGTCTCGACGATCGGGCAGAGCCACCTGATGCGCCGCTACACCGAGAGCTTCGAGCGCTACGGCCTCACGGTCGCGCAGATCCTCGTGACCGACCACGACCTCGGGGATACCGACCGTTTCACGAACTTCAAGAACACGATCGAGACGCTGCTCGAGTGGGGCGTCGTCCCCATCGTCAACGAGAACGACGCCGTCGCGACCGAGGAGATCCGCATCGGCGACAACGACATGATCTCCTCGTCGATCGCGATCGGCGTCGACGCCGATCTGCTGGTCACGCTCACGGACGTCGGCGGCGTCTACACCGGAAACCCGAAGGAGGACGCCGACGCCGAACTGATCGAGGCGGTCGGCCGGAACTACGACGAGGTCGAGCGGATCATCGACGCGACGGCGAGCGGCTCCTTCGGCGGCATCCGAACGAAAGTGCAGGGCGCCCGACGGGTGAGCGAGCACGGGCGGCCGGCGATCATCGCCCGCTCGACGGAGCCCGACGTCCTCGAGAAGATCGCCACCGAACAGCCCGTCGGAACCATCTTCGTCCCGATCAACGACCACCAATGACCGAAGACACCACGACGGCCGAGAAGTCGGCCGACACGAAAGTGACGGAAGCACAGTCCGCAGCGCTGGCGCTGGCGAACCTCTCGGAATCGGCTAGAAACGAGGCCCTGCACGCCATCGCCGACGGCATCGAGGCGAGGAGTGAAGAGATCCTCGAGGCCAACGCGAAAGACGTCGAGGCGGGCGAAGAGATGCTCGAAGCCGGCGAGTACACGCAGGCGTTCGTCGACCGGCTGAAGCTCTCGGAGTCGAAACTGGAGAGCATCGCAGCGATGGTTCGGAGCGTCGCCGGACAGGAGGACCCCCTCGGCCGGACGCTCGAAGCGCGACGGCTCGACGAGGACCTCGAACTGTACAAAGTCGCGGTGCCGATCGGCGTGCTGGGAACCGTCTTCGAATCCCGGCCGGACGCGCTGGTGCAGATCGCCGCGCTCAGCCTCAAGTCCGGCAACGCCGTCGTCCTCAAGGGCGGCAGCGAGGCGGCGCACTCGAACCGGATCCTCTACGAGGTGATCCGAGAGGCGACAGCGGACGTCCCCGACGGATGGGCACAACTCATCGAGGCCCGCGAGGACGTCGCGACGCTCTTAGAACGGGACGACGCCGTCGACCTCCTCATGCCGCGCGGCAGTTCGGAGTTCGTCAGCTACGTCGAGGACAACACGAAGATCCCGGTGCTCGGCCACACCGAGGGCATCTGCCACGTCTACGCCGACGAGGACGCGGACCTCTCGATGGCCGCCGACGTCGCCTTCGACGCGAAGGTGCAGTACCCCGCCGTCTGCAACGCCGTCGAGACGCTGCTGGTCCACGAGTCGGTCGCCGCGGACCTGCTGCCCGACCTGGCCGCCCGCTACCGCGAGGCGGACGTCGAACTCCGCGGCGACGAGCGCGCTCGCGACATCGTCGAGATGAACGCCGCGAGCGAGGCGGACTGGTCGACCGAGTACGGCGATCTGATCCTCGCGGTGAAGATCGTCGACTCCCTCGAAGACGCCATCGACCACGTCAACACCTACGGCTCGAAGCACACCGAATCGATCGTCACCGAGACCGCCGACCACGCGGAGCGATTTATGCGGCAGATCGACGCCGCGAGCGTGTTCCACAACGCGTCGACGCGCTTCGCCGACGGCTACCGCTTCGGCCTGGGCGCGGAGGTCGGAATCAGCACGGGCAAGACCCACGCCCGCGGTCCGGTCGGGCTAGAGGGCCTGACGACGTACAAGTACCACCTGGAAGGCGACGGCCAACTCGTCGCGACCTACGCCGGCGAGGGCGCGAAACCGTTCCTGCACGAGGACTTCGCGGGCGAGTGGTCGCCCGGACGGCTCTCGACGGAGTGACGGAGTCGCGCCGACCGCATCGGCGGTGATTCGTTCCACTCTCCGACGAACGGCCGCATTTAATCCGTTTTACTCAACGATTGAACGTAATTTTCCGTAGCTTACGAAGAGTATAAACAGATCAACCGTGATCTGCGTCCCGTGGAAGACGCATCGGACGCGGGGACGGACGGAGACCACCCCTACGAACATCTCGTCGAGCACGTCCAGGACGCGGTCGTCGAATTCGAGCTGATCGAGGGGACGCCCGTGGTCCGCGGCGTCAATCGAGCGTTCGTCGACGTCTTCGGGTACGAGGCCGGCACGGTCCGTGGCGAACCGCTCAACGACCTGATCGTCCCCGAGTGGCTCGTCGAGGAGGCGAAACAGCTCGACCAACAGACGGGGACCGGTGCGATCAACTACCAACGCGTGAAGCGGGAGACGGCGACGGGGCTTCGGGAGTTTCTCTACCGGGGCATCCCCTACGAGCGCGAGGATCGGGACGTCGACGGATTCGCCGTCTACACCGACATCACGGACCTCATACGGCAGCAACACCGCCTCCAGGTACTGAACAGAGTGCTGCGACACAACCTCCGGAACGAAGCGAACCTCATCAGCGGTCACACGGCCCGACTCCTCGATCAGTTTCCCGGGGACTCGGGGGACGCTATCGGGGCGGCGGCGACCATCGAACGCGCCGCGGCAGACCTCGAGTCGCTGGCGCGGGAAGCCGGGGAGATCGGCGCGGTCCTCTCGTCGTCGTCGCAGGTCGACGTCGTCGATAGCGTCCCGCTCGTCCACGGCGTCGTCGAAGCGCACAGACGAGAGTCTCCGCGGGCCGAGATACGGGGCGAGTTCCCCGACGAGATGGTGGTTCGGGGCAACGGCCACCTCCGCTCGGCGATCAACAGCCTGGTGGAGAACGCGATCGAACACAATCCCACCGAAGAGCCGTTCGTCCGCGTGTCGATCCGCCCTCTCGACCCCGGATGGGCGGCCATCCGGGTCGACGACGACGGGCCACGGATCCCCGCCGACGAGCGCGACATCCTCACCGGCGACCTGGAGGCAACCCAGACGCAACACGGGAGCGGGCTGGGGCTGTGGTTGGCCAAGTGGACCGCCGAGAGTTACGGCGGTGAGTTGCGGTTCGCGGAGAGCGCCTACGGCGGCAACAGCGTCAGCCTCCGACTGCCGCGGCCCTGACTCCTTCGCAGCCGCGACGGAATCTGATCGGTCGATCCGCTCGCCCGTTCCTCAGTCGGACGTCGTAGACTGCCGATCGGTCAGTTCAGCGAACTTCTCGCGGACTTTCTCGACTTTCGGCCGGGCGTGCATCCGGCAGTACGCGTCCGAGGGATTCTTCTCGAAGTAGTCCTGGTGGTACTCCTCGGCGGGCCAGAACCGCTGCAGTTCCACGATCTCGGTGACGATTTCGTCGTCGTACTCGCCGTCCAGCGCCTCGACGTACGCCTCCGCCTGTCGTTTCTGCTCGTCGTCGTCATACAGTACGATCGAGCGGTACTGCGAGCCGACGTCGGGACCCTGTCTGTTCAACTGCGTCGGGTCGTGCGTCGCGAAGAACACCTCCAGGAGGTCGGGGTAGTCGATCACGGCCGGATCGTACTCGACTTGTACGACCTCCGCGTGACCGGTGGATCCGGAGCAGACCTCTCGGTAGGTCGGGTTTTCCGTGTCGCCGCCGGCGTACCCCGACGTGACCGACTCGACGCCGGCGAGTTCCTTCATCGCCGCCTCGGTACACCAGAAGCACCCGCCGCCGAACGTGGCCGTTTCGGTCGTCATCGGTGACTATTGGGCGTCGAATCGTATGTAGCTGACGCGCCTCCGGAAGGCCAGCGACGCCGACTGCCGCGGTCCACCAGCGGGCGTCGGTTTATATCCCAGGACGGAACCAGGAGGCGTATGGTCTGAGAGCGACCCCACGTCGGGACGCGGTCGTTCGGCACGTCGACGTGGGGGCAAAGACGGGACCCTCCGACCCGTCGTCTGCAGGTGCCGACTGCTCGCCATTTCGACGCTTGGGTCGCGGACGCCACGAACGGCGCGCCAGCGTCTGATCCGTCAGGCCGCCGGCAGGCGGACCCACTCCTCCAGCGTGAACCCCTCCTGCGCTGTGGACGATTCCAGTCGCCACTCTGACTCCTCCCAGGCCGGATAGCGAACGTCGCCCTCGTACTCGCCGGGGACGCGACTCAGCACCATTCGGTCGACGTGGGGCTGGAACAGTTCGTAGATCGCCGAGCCACCGAGAACGTAGGCGACCTCGGCCCCGAGTGACTCCGCGACGGCGACCCCCGCCGCGACGTCGCTCGCGTGGAACGCCGTGTCGACGCCGTACTCCCGCTCGGTCCGGCTCAACACGATCTGGTGGCTGCCGGGAAGGTCGCCCCGCATCGAGTCGAACGTCCGCCGACCGAGGATGACCGGCGCGTCGGCGACCCGGTTCCGGTACTGTCGTTTGTCCGCCGGAATGCTCTCCCAGGGCAGTTCGCCGTCGCGGCCGATGACGCCGTTCTCGGCGACGGCGGCGACTGAAACGAGTTCCATCACGACCTGATACGCGCGGGAGATACAAAACGGGACCGCCAGTAAGTCCGATCGGATTCGGGATAGACGGTCGATCCGAACGGGCGCAGGATCGACGGTCGGTCCGAAATGAGTTAGTGCCGTGAGCCGGTATCCCCCAGGGATGACCGTCGACGAGATCAGTACCGAGGAACTCAAGCGCAAACTGGACGCGAACGAGCCCGTACAGGTGATCGACATCCGCTCGCCTCCGGCGTTCGCGTCCGGCCACGTCCCCGGAGCCGAGAACGTCCCGATGCACGAACTGCCGAGCCGCGTCGACGACGTCGAGTGGGCCGAGGAGGTCGTCGTCGCGTGTCCGATCGGTCAGTCGTCGATCCAGGCCGCCCGGCTCATCGAGAGCTACGAGGGCGTCGGCGAGGGGACGACAGTGAAGAGCATGGCCGGCGGTTATCAGGCGTGGACGTACGACCTCGAAGTCGACGACGAGTGAGGCCGGCGATGCGGTCGCCGAGAGCGAGCGCCAGTGACGATTTCCACGCGACCGATCGCTGAGGACACACGGGTGACGGCGACGGCGGATCGCTGCCTTCTATACCCGGAGCCGACACGTCCCGTACTGATGACAGGTGGACGCGGCGGCGACCAGTCGGGCGGTACCCCGACGGAGGAGTCGAGTGGACGCGACTGGGAAGTCGTCAGCCTCGTCGCGGGAGCGAGTCTGATCTCGACCGGTCTGGCCGCCTACGAGATCGTCCCCGCGAGCGTGACGCCGCTCATCCGCGACTCGCTGGGCGTCGGATCCACGGCCGCGGGGCTCCTCGTCGGCATTATGTTCGGGACGGCCGTCGTCGCGAGCCTCCCCGCGGGAGCGATTCTCGATCGGACGGACACCAGGCGAGTGATGGCGCTCGCCGTGCTCGCGCTGTTCGTCGCCGGGATCTGGGGGTGGATCGCGGGACGGAACGGGGACTACTGGTCGGTGATCGCCTCGCGAGCGGTCGGCGGGGTCGCCTACGTCGTGGTCTGGAACGCCGGCATCGACATCGTCAGCCGGGCCGTGACCGCGGCGAACCGAGCGACGGCAGTCGGAATCTTCACCGCCAGCGGTCCGGTCGGGTTCGCCGTCGGACAGGGAACCGGACCGCTGGTCGCCGCGCGGTTCGGGTGGCCGGCGATATTCCTCGCGTTCACCGGCGTCCCGCTCTTGGGACTCCTGCTCTTTCTGCCGGCGAGCCGGGGGCTGGGCGGAGCCCGCGGCGACGCGCCCTCGCTGGCCGAGTTCGGGACCGTCCTCGGGAACAGCACCGTCTGGCTCGCGGGAACGCTCGGGTTCCTCAGCTACGCGCTGTATCTGTTCATCAACAGTTGGGGGTCGACGTACCTCACCCAGGAGATGGGGCTCTCGCTGGCACTGAGCGGCGTTCTCGTCGCGGTGTTCCCGGCCGTCGGCGTCGTCTCGCGGATCAGCAGCGGCCTCCTCTCGGACCGCGTCTTCGACGGTCGTCGGCAACCCGTCCTGCTCGGGTCCTTTCTCGTCGCTGCACCGCTGATGCTGGTGTTCACGCGATTCGGATCGATCCCGCTGCTCGTCGGAGTGTTGCTTCTCTCGGGGTTCGCGATCCAACTCACGCTCGGGCTCTCGTTCACGTACGTGCGAGAGGTGGTCGAGTCCCACGTCGCGGCCACGGCCGTGGCGTTTCAGACCAGCGTCGGCCTCGCGGGGGCGTTCCTGTCGCCGATCGCCGGCGGGGCGGTCGTCGACGCCGCCGGCTTCGACGTCGCGTTCCTCCTCGTCGGAGCGCTCGCCGTCGGCGGAGTGATACTGGCGTGGCGCGCTCCCGAGCCGACGGCCCGTTGACGGGGGCCGATGGAACGGGTGAGAGTGGATACCCAGAATCCGGGCCGGTTTCAGACGATCGCGTCCGCCAGCATCTCGACCGGATGCGGCGGTTCTTCTTCCCCGTCCCGGTCGCCGAGTTGCGCCCGGCAGGACGCACCGGGTGCGGTGAGGGTTTCCCCGTTCGAGGCATCGATCTGATCGTACAGGGTGCTCGCGACGGCTTTCGACATCGAATAGTGTTCGGCCTCGTAGCCGAAGGACCCGGCCATCCCACAGCAGCTCGAATCGAGCGCGTCGACGTCGTATCCCGCCCGCCGCAGGACGCCGACCGCGTGGTGGTCCTTCTTCGTCGACTTCTGGTGACAGTGGCCGTGGTAGGTCAGCGCTGTCGACGGCGCTCCAGCGGTCACCCCGTCGCGCTCCAGCAGGCGGAAGGTGTCGAAGTACTCCATCACGCCGTAGGTGTTGCCGGCCACCCGCTCGGCATCCTCGCCCGACAGCAGGTCCAGGTAGTCGTGCTGGAACATCACCGCATCGGAGGGTTCGACGACGACGACGTCCCACTCGCCGCCGACGAGCGGCGCGAGGGCGTCGACGTTCTGACGCGCCTTTTCACGCGCCATATCGACGAACCCCTTCGAGTGCGGTGGTCGCCCGGAACCGGTGACGTCGTCGGGAATCTCCACGTGCACGTTCGCCGCCTCCAGCGCTCGGACGGCAGCCTTTCCGGCCTCAGGATGGTTGTAGTTCGTGTACGTGTCGGGGAAGAGGTAGACCTTCGAGTCCGCTGCCGATTCGCTCACGGTCGCCCCGCCGCGCGAATCGAACCAGTCGACGAAGGAGACGCGGTGGAACCGCGGCAACTCCCGCTCGCTGGAGATACCGAGAGCCTTCTCCATCGCGAGACGGGCACCGGGCAGCTCCGGAAGGAGGTTCGAGAGCGGCGCGAAGGCGCTCCCGACCTTCGAGAGGGCACCCACGTTGGCGAAGACCTTGTCGCGGAGGCTCGACCCGTTCCGCTGGTGGTACTCGTGGGTCACTTCGGCCTTCATCTTCGCCATATCGACGCCGCTGGGACAGTCCTTCAGGCAACCCTTACAGCCGATACAGAGATCCAGAACTTCCTCAACGAACTCGTCTTCGAACTGTTCGCCGTCGGAAATCTCGCCGCTCATCGCCTGTCGGAGCATGTTCGCCCGGCCGCGCGTCGACTGGATCTCCTCTTCGGCGGCCCGATAGGTCGGACACATCACGCCGCCGGTCGTCTCCTGCGGGCCGCGACAGCCGGCACAGCCGTGACAGAGCTCCGCCATCCCCTGAAAGCCGTTCTCGTTGTCCCACTCCATCGCCGGGTCGAAGTCGGCGTCGAACTCGTAGTCGGGGGAGAACCGGAGATCCTCGGTCATCTCGTGCGTCGCGGTCGCGGCCGCGTCGTCGGGTCGCACTTCGTCGGGCGCGTAGCCGCAGACGTTGCCGGGGTTGAGCAGCCAATCGGGATCGAACGCGGTTTTCAGCCGTCGGAACTCGGCCCAGAGTTCGTCGCCGCAGAGCTTCCGGTTCCACTGCGTCCGCGCGCGACCGTCGCCGTGTTCACCCGAGACCGATCCGCCGTACTTCACCACGAGATCGGTCACTGCGTCGGCGATGGCCTCGAAGGTCTCGACGCCCTCGGCCGTCTTCGTGTTCACGAGCGGGCGGATGTGGAGGACGCCGGGGCCGGCGTGGGCGTAGTAGGAGGCGAACGTGTCGTGGTCGTCCAGAATCTCCTGGAAGTCCGAGACGTACGCCGGAAGGTTCTCCGCCGGGATCGCCGTGTCCTCGATGTAGGCGATGTGCTTCTCGTCGGTGGTCCGCGACAGGAGGATCGGGAGCCCCGACTTGCGCATCTTCCAGAACTTCGCGCGCGTCTCCGCGTCGTGAGCCTCCATCGCGTCGACCGCGGTCCGCGCCGTGTCCGTCGTCACCGCGCCCTCGCCGGGCGAGCGGTCAGTCGACGCGTCGGGCACTCGGTCGTCGACGAGCTCAGCCACCTGCTGGCGGCCGTGCTCGTCGTCCTCGGCGTAGAACTCCACCAGCAGCACAGAGTCCGTTCCAGAGGGCAGCGTCTCGACGACGTCGGCGAACTCCGGCGTCTCGCGGGCGAGATCCAACAGCACGTCGTCCATCACCTCCACGGCCGCGGGGTCGTGTTCGAGAATCGGAGCGACGTCCTCCATCGCGTCGAGGACGTCGTCGTAGGTGAGAAGCGCCACCGAGGCGGTGTTCGGGATCGGCTCCAGCGACACCGTCGCTTCGGTGACGATGCCGAGCGTCCCCTCCGATCCGGCGAGGAGTCGCGCGAGGTTGACCGTCTCCGGTTCGCTCTCGGGGTCGACCCCGGAGTCGTCCGGGAGTCGGCGCTCGCCGCGCATCTCGTCGACGAGCATATCGAGGTTGTACCCCGAGACGTTCCGTTTCAGATCGGGGTACATTTCGGCGATTTCATCGGCCTCCTCGTCGAGAGTGCGAGAGACAGCCGCGTAGATCCGCTCTTCGAGCGTCCCCTCCGGATCTCCCTCCTCGCGGAGGGTGTCGACGGCGACCTCCCCGAAGGTCGTCACGGTCCCGTCGGAGAGGACCACCTCCACGGATTCCAGGTAGTAATCCGTCTTGCCGTAGCGCAGCGAGTGCGCGCCCGTGGAGTTGTTGCCGATCGCCCCGCCGAGTGCCGATTTGTCCCCCCACGCCGGATCGGGCGCGAACTTCAGGTCGTGGCGTTCCAGGGCCGCGTTCAGGTCGCCGAGTCGGATGCCGGCCTGCGCCGTCGCGGTCCCGGCGTCGGGATCGACTTCGAGCAGTGACCCCAGCCCCGGCATCAGGTCGAGGACGACGGCTTCGTTCACCGTCTGTCCGGCCAGGCTGGTGCCGCCGCCGCGGGGGAGCACCGGAATCCCCTCGGCGGCGCAGTACTCCATCGTGTTCGCGACGTCCGCGGTCGACGTCGGCATCACGACCCCGATCGGCGTCCGCTCGTACGCCGAGGCGTCGGTGGCGTACAGCTGTCGGGAGTACGTGTCGAACCGGACGTCGCCGTCGACGACGGATTCGAGGTCCGCGACCAGGTCCGGGCGCTCGACGTCGTCACTGACGTAGTCGTAGTTCCCCGTCGTGGCGGGATCAGTACCATCTGCGCGCGAATTCGAAGCCATATTGTGTGTCTCTCGTTTGGGCGGGGAACCGCGTCGACCGCGGTCACACCTGAAGCCGGAAGCAGTTGGTCGTGAGGCGGTACGGCTGGGGATCGCCCCGATCAGAAGACCCCCGGGAACAGCACGTAGCTGAACAGCAGCGTCAGGAGCCCGGTCGCCGTCCCGTAGTACAGCAGCGGGATCAGTTCGAGGCGGATGACGCGACCCTCCTCGCCGACGAGGCCGACGACCGCGAGCGCGGCGACGACGTTGTGAACGGCGATGAGGTTGCCGATCGCGCCGCCGACCGCCTGGGCGCCGAGCATCAGCGTGTGTGAGGTGCCGATCTGGTCGGCGACGCCGTACTGGAAGGTTCCGAACAGGATGTCAGAGACCGTGTTCGATCCGGCGAGGAACGCACCGAACGCGCCGACGAAGGCGGCGAAGAAGGGGTAGACGCCGCCCGCGACGCCGGCCATCCCTTCGGAGAGGACGATGAGCATACTGTCGGTTCCGGTCGCTGATCCCGACTGAAGCATTATCTGGACCGTCGCGACGGCGAATAGCAGTGCGACGACCGCCGGGGCGACCTTTTCGATCGTCTCCGCCCAGGCGGCCTTGATCTCCGTCCCGTCCATCCCGTGGAGGGGGATGGTGACGAGGTGAACGGCGACGAACACCGCGCCCGGCAGGTACAGCAGAGCGAAGTCGTTCGTGAGTCCCGTGCCGAGGATCGTCTCCTGGACGAACGGCAGGGCCGCGAGGTCGCTCCAGGCCAGCGTGAATACGTCCATCGTGACGAACGACTGAACGGGGTCGATGACGCGGGTGACGACGAGCAGGAGCGCGACTAGCGCGTACGGCGTCCAGGCCTTCCAGAGCGCCATTCCACCCGTGGGGACGCTCGACTGAACCGTACCGCCGTCGGCGGCGACGGCGACGTCGTCGCTGGTCGACTCGCCGGGCTGGATCTCGCCGATCCAGTGGTCGGGCCACGCTTCCTGGGGCTCGAAGTCCCACTCCTCGTCGGGGTGGAAAAAGCCGGCCTTGAGCGCACTGACCGTAACGAGCAGGCCGATCATCGACCCGAGAAGACCGGGGAACTCCGGCCCGAGGAAGTACGCGGTCAGGAAGTACGGCACCGAGAACGAGGCCCACGCGAACAACGTAAGCGGCAGCACTTCGAGCGCGGGGCGAATCGACCGCTCCTCGCCGAAGAAGCGGGTCATCATCGCGACGCCGATGAAGGGGAGCGCGATGCCCACGATCACGTGGTAACTCGCGGCCCACAGCGCGATGTCGGCCACCCAGGTCGCGATGTCGGGGTAGGTCCCGCTGCCCACGACGTCGGCGGTGATCGTCTCGACGCTCTCGAAGATGTCGATCATCCCGATGATGAGCGGGGTCCCGACCGCGCCGAACGTGATCGCCATCAAGTTGCCCGTGAGCGCGACGACGACGGCCGCGAGCGGCGGGAAGCCGAGTCCCACCAGAAGCGGTCCGACGATGGCCGCGGGGGTCCCGAAGCCGGCGGCGGCTTCGATGAACGATCCCATCAGGAACACGAGAAGCACGACCTGCACGCGGCGGTCCTCGCTGACGGAGGCGAAGCCGGCGTTGATCGCGTCGAACGCGCCCGTCTGCTTGAGCGTGTACAGCAGCAGGATCGCGCCGAAGACGATGTAGAGGATGTTGGCCGCGGTGATGAAGCCGTTTATCGTCGCGGCGGCGATCCACGTTCCGTTCATTCCCCACCCGACGACGCCGGCCGCGACCGCGACGACCCACGCCACCGGCATCGTTCGCGTCGCGGGCCAGTAGAAGCCGACCATCAGCACCGCGATAGTCAGGAGCGGCAGCAGCGCGACGAGCGTGTCCACCGCGCTAACCATGCCGTTCAACTCCGTGATCTATGCCAGTCGATTCCGTTCCAGGTCCGTTCCTGTTTCCGTGCATCGTGAGCTATTCGACCCAACTATTGTTATATATAGTTATCGTTCATCGCGGATCCGGCCGGTGCCACCGGCTTTCCGAACGCCCGGTCCACGACGCCACTACAGTCGTGTAATGAGGGCATAAATCGGAGTATTACGCCCCAAATCCCGTATTTTGGGTGTATTATGGTCGTCTCCAGTATCGGCGTCGACGACCTGTCGAGAGTACCAGTAAACACGTGTGAAAAGGATGTGTGCACGTGTGTCGTGGCGTTTCTCACGAGTGTAAAGGCTTATACTCTCGTGTGAAGAGGGAATACCTGTGACCGACGACGCTCGCGCGCGCTCCAGGAACGAGCACGGCCAGTACGTCGACCGGATCCCGCTCGATCGGGTGATAGCGGTGTTCGAGGAGCGTGAGGACCAAGCGCGGCCGCTGACTGCCTCTGACGTGATGGAGGCGCTCGACTGCTCTCGGCGGACCGCTCACAACAAACTCAACGAACTCGAAGAGCGGGGCGACCTGAAGACCCGGAAGGTCGGGGCGCGCTCGCGGGTGTTTTGGACGCCGATTCCGAGCGAGTCGGCGACGGCGAAAGCCGACGCCAAGAACCGAGAACCCACCGCGTCCGCGGCTGAGACCGACGATGACGCCGTCGACGAGCGTCCGGCCGTCTCCGAGGCGATCGCCGACGCCGACCTCCCCGGGAGCGGGCCGATGCTCGACGCGCGACGGGAGGCGCTGTCGGCGGCCTACGAGTACCTCGCGGAGCATCCGGAGGCGAAAAAGGCCGACTTCCTGCGGGACGTCTACCACGAGTATCCGGCGGGCTTCGAGTCGGCCGAGGGATGGTGGAACGCCATCCAACCGGCGCTGAAGCAACTGCCGGGGGTCAACCCGCCCAAGGAGCGGGGACACATTTGGCACTTCCTGGGCGGGTAGTTTCCGAATTCCGACGGCGTTCGTCGCCCGGCCGTGAGCCACGGCATTTATCATATCCTGCATCGGAGTATGGTCCGACACAGCGATGGATTCCGACTCGACCGACGACGGCCGGTCCTCCGCTCCGTCAGGAGGCGATCCGTCTCGGTGGGGCGGCCCCGACGCCGACGCACCCGCTGCCGCTGACGACGAGAGAGCGGCAGAGGAGAGTTCGGAACCGGGCGATCCCGATTCGGGGGACCGTCACGCCGGCCCCTCCGGCGGCGACGACGTGTACGCCCCGGAAGTGGAGGGACGACAGTACCGCGGGACGTGGTATCTCCCCCTGCGCTACGACGAACTCAAACGGGCCGGCGACACCGACGAGCACCCCGACCGGGGAACGGGCGGCGCGTTTCGGCTCACCGACCTGCCCCGGGTCCCGCGCGTCGGCCACATCGTCGGTCCGTCGGCGATCATGCTCGGGGCGTCGCTCGGGAGCGGCGAGACGCTCTTCTGGCCGGTTCTGACCTCGCAGTACGGGTGGACGCTCCTCTGGGCGTTCGCCGTCGGAGTGCTGACCCAGTTCGTCATCAACACCGAACTCCAGCGGTGGACGCTGGCGACGGGTGAGAGCGTCTTTCGCGCGTTCGCTCGCGTGGCAGACTACTGGCCGTGGCTGTTCCTCGCCGGCGGGCTGATCAGCCTCGGCTGGCCCGGGTGGGCGGCCGGCGCGGCGCGGGTCGGGACGACGGCCCTCGGGATCGGCGGAGCCGTCGACCTCCTCGGGGTCACGCTGGCGACGTGGAAACTCGTCGCGGTCGGCCTGATGGTCCTGATCTGGCTCTCCTATCAGGTGTCGTCAGTGATGTACACCGCCGTCGAGGTGTTCCAGATCGGCCTGCTGTTCGTCTCGATCGTCGCCGCCGTGCTGTTGGTCGGCGTGTCGGGCTCGTGGATCGAGTTCGCCGACCTCCCCGCAGCGGGGGCCGCCGTCGGGACGCTCCCGTCTGACCTCGGCATCGCCGTGTTCCTGGGCGGACTCGCGTTCGCCGGCGCGGGCGGGTACCTGAACCTCTCACAGAGCCTCTGGGCCCGCGAGAAGGGCTACGGGATGGGGAACTACCAGGGGCGCGTGAAGAACCCGTTCCACGACGAGGACCCGGAACCGATCGAGCGCGACGGCTTCAGCTTTCCGCCGACGCCGACGAACCTGAAGCGGTGGCGGGAATGGTGGCGGGTCGTCCAGCTCGAACACCTGCTGACGTTCGTCGTCGGGCTGTTCGTGGTCGCGCCGGCGCTGATGAGCGTCGCCATCCGCTACGCCCCGGGGACCACCTCTGACGCCCTCGAGATGTGGCTCACGGACGTCGCACCCGCACTGGGCCCGATCGGGACCGTGCTCGTCTTCCTGGTGCTCTTCGTCGCGCTGTTCACCACCGAGTACGCGATCGTCGAGTCCTTCGTCCGCAACAGCGTCGACGCGATCTACGAGGCGTACGGTCGCGAGGCCGGCTGGGACCTGGAGACGCTCTTCTGGCGCGTTCTGACGGGGTTTTGCCTGTGGGGTATCGTCATCATCCTCGTCTTCACCTCGCCGTTCGAGGGTCGGGAACCGTTCTTCTTCCTCGTCGTCGGCGCGGCGATGTCGGGTGTGATGATGTGGCCATACACCGCGCTCGTTCTCGTGATGAACACGACTCGACTGCCAGAGCACCTCCAGCCGGGGTGGGCGCGAATCGCCGCGCTGTGGTGGGCGTCGGGCTTCTACGGTTACTTCAGCGTCCTCCTCGTCGCCGACACGCTCGTCGAGTTCGGGCTGCCGGCCTTCGGTGCCGCACCGCTGGTCGCGGGCAGTGAGGTCGGCGGCTACGCCCTCTGGGCCGTCTTCTTCGTCGTCCAGTCCTACGCCGTCGCGGTCTCCGCAGGCGCAAAGCGAAACGCCGCGGGAACAGTCGAAAACGCCGAGTTGGCGGCCGGGCGCTTCTCGTAACCGGAAACGGACGGGAGCGGCTCGATTCGGCGAGGAGAGTGCGTTAGTCGATGCTGGTGAGGGTGGGATCCAACTGTCGGAGAGCTCTGCCGCAAGAGGCACTCGATCGGTTCGGGAACGGTCACCCGGTGCGGAACAAGAGCGCGGCCGCGACCAGCAGACAGACGACGAATCCGCCGAAGGCGGCGTCGTAACTCACGTACGTCGCGACGATGCCGACGTAGGCGGGACCGACCGCGTTCGCGCTGAGAAAGAGCGCTCTCGCGGCCCCGAGGTCTGCGCCCATCCCGCCCGACGGCGCCCCGTCGAGAATGATCGCGTCAGAGAGGGGAAACCCGGTCTTGTAGCCGAGCGCGAGGAGTCCGACTGCCAGCCAGATGGCGACGTTCGAGCCGGCGAAGACCAGTGCGACCAGCGCGGTCGCTGCGACGAGGAGTCCGGTGACGGCGATGGCACGCCTGGAGAACCGATCGCCGAGCGTGCCCGCGACGGGTTTGACGGCGAACCCCACGGCGAACACGATGGCGAACGTCAGCCCGGCGAGGCTCTCGGAGAACCCCTTCGTCTGGGCCAGATACGCCGGCGCGAAGTTGATGAACCCGCCGACCATGAAGTAAAACAGGGAGAACGCGAGGAGCGTCTCGCGCTGCCGGGAACTCTGAACCAGCCGCCCGACGGTGCTCCGGAGTTCGAGCGAGGTACTGCCGACCCGGTACCCCTCGCGAGTCTGGGAGGCGTAGACGAGGGTGATGACGGCGAGCGCGAGGGCGACGGGGAAGAAGGGCGTCCGCCAGGTCGCGTACGTCAGCGCCAGCACAGCGATGCCCGAGGAGAGGAGGCCGCCGAGGTCCGTCCCGGCGGCGTAGATCCCGAGTGCTCGGCCGCGTTTCGCCGTGAACAGGTCCGAGAGCAACGCTCGCGAGGGAATCGCGAACAGCCCCTTCCCGACGCCGACGACGGTCGCCGCGACGAGGAACGTCGCCAGTCCGGTCGACAGCCCGAACAGCGTGAAGCCGACCGCGAGAACGACCAGACCGGGGACGATCAGCGTCGTCCGGTTCCAGCGGTCCGAGTACTCGCCGCCCGGATACTGGACGAGCGCGTAGGCGCCGCCGAAGATCGAGAGGGCGATGCCCGCGGTCGCCTCGGTGATTCCGAGATCGGTGATGATCGTCGGCAAGAGCGGCGAGAGCAGGAACCGACCGGTCTGCAGGAGCGCCCAGCCCAGCGAGACGGTCACGAGCATCCGTCGCGCGTAGCCCGTCGCCTCCGTCGTCGAGTCGGTCACGACTCCCGGTCGGAGACGAACGGTAACGTGATTTCCGATTCCCGTCTCCCGATTTCTCGCTCCCGACCGGCCGCCGAAGCCGCCGACCCGACGGCTCTACGATCGCCAGAACGACGGGGTCAACAGCACGAGGACGGGAATGATCTCGATCCGGCCGATCCACATCAAAAGCGTCATCGTGACCTTCGTCGTCGCCGGGAACGACTCGTAACTCGCGAGCGGGCCGGCGATCCCGAAGGCGGGGCCGACGTTGAAGAACGTCGCCGCGACGGCGCTCATCGCCTCGAATTCGGTGACGGCGACCTGGACGCGGGAGGCGTCGATCACGACGAAGACGGTCCCGAGGATGAAGAACACGAGGCTGACGAGGGTGTACGCGTAGATATCTCGGACCGTCTGCTCGTCGACGACGTTGCCGCTGAGCCGGACCGGACGGATCGCGCTGGGCGTCGTCGCCACGAACAGGTCCCGGCGGAACGCCTTGATCACGACCAGCCAGCGGAGCGCCTTGATCGAACAGGTCGTACTGCCGGCCATCCCGCCGATGAACATCCCGACGAAGAGCAGGTGTTTCGCCGCCGGCGACCAGAGGTCGAAGTCGATGCTCGCATAGCCCGTCGTCGTGACGATCGAGACCACCTGAAACAGCGCGTGACGGACCGTCTCCTCGGCTGTCAGGTCCGGTACTGGGTCCGTGAAGAGGACCGCGGCGACGGCCGCCGTGAACACGCCGAGGATCCCGAAATAAAACCGGAACTCGTCGCTCTTTCGGAGGCGGGCGAAATCCCCCTGGAGGACGAAATACAGGAGCACGAAACTCGTCGCGCCGAGGGCCATAAACGGCACGACGGCCCACTGGACCGCGGGAGAGAACGCCGCGATGCTGTCTCCGCGCGGCGAGAATCCGCTCGTCGAAACCGCGGTGAACGCGTGGGCGACGGCGTCGAAGAGGGTCATCTCGGGAGCGAGCCCCACGACCTGGAGCAGCGTGAGGACGGCGATCATCAGGGCCGTCAACCCCACGTAGAGCTTCCACAGGAGCGCGGCCGTCTCCGAGATCCGGGGCGTGAGTTTGTTGACATCCTGCGTCTGCGTTTCGGTCTCCATCAGTTGCGCGCCACCGACGGACAGCTGTGAGAGCAGCGCCGTCGCCAGCACCAGGATCCCGAGGCCACCGAGCCACTGGAGCGTCGAGCGCCACAGGTGGATCGCTCGGGAGTGCCGCTCGAAGTCGACGACGACGGTCGCTCCGGTGGTCGTGATCCCGCTCATACTCTCGAAGAGCGCGTTGACCGGGGTCGCGAGCGTGCCCTTCCCGGCCAAGAGGAAGGGAACGGTCCCCACGAGCGCGATGCTCAACCACGTGAGCGCGACCATCAGGAACGCCTCTCTGGCCTGCAGGTCGCGAGTCTCCGGGAGGCGTTCGAGGCCGGCGCCCACGAGCAGCGTTCCCACCATCGGAACCAGAAACGGGACGATCGGCGTGCCGTCGTAGAGCGCCAGCGAAAACGGGAGCGTCAGCGGCACCCACAGCCACTTGAGGATCGTCCCGACGAGACCGACGCTGACCCGCCAGTCGACGCGGAGCGTCACCGCGACGACCCCCGTCGACGGCTCATCGCAGGGGTACCCGTCGGCCGGTCATAGGTTCGACGCGCTGGCTCCCCCGTCGATCGGGAGTGCGACCCCGGAGATGAAGGACGAGACCGGAGACGAGAGGAACGCCACCGTCCGTCCCAACTCCATCGGATCGCCGAGGCGACCGACGGGAATCTCTCCGGCCCAGTCGTCGAGGCCCGCCTCGTAGGAGTCGTAGTCACCGGTTCGGACACCTTCCTCGACCAATTCCTCGACGCGCGGAGTCTCGTGTGTGCCCGGGAGCACGGCGTTCGCTCTGACATCGGGAGCGAGCTCCGTCGAGAGCGTCTTCTCTAGGCCCACGACGCCCGCCCGCACCGAGTTCGAGAGCACGAGGTCCTCGACCGCCTCTTTGACGCTTATCGAGGCGATCGTCACGATCGTTCCGCCGACCCCCATCCGGAGGTGCGGTTCGGCGGCCCTGACGGTCCGCACGACGCTCATCACGAGGAGGTCGAACGCGGCGTCCCACTCCTCGTCGGTCGTCTCGACGAACGGCTTCGCGGGCGGGCCGCCCGCGGACGTGACGAGATGGTCGAGACCGCCGAAAGCCTCGACACAGCGCTCGACGAGCGCGTCCGGCGCGTCGGGATCGGTCAGGTCCGCAGCGTGTCCGATCACGGTCGCGTCGGCCGCGGCGTCCGAGCGGACGTCGTCGACCGCCGCCGCAAGGCGCCCCTCGTCGCGGCCGTTCAGCACCACGTTCGCACCCTCGGCGGCGAGCGCCCGCGCGGAGGCCTTTCCGAGACCGCTGCTCGAGGCGGTCACGAGCGCGGCGTCGCCGGCGAGTTGCAGGTCCATACGGACACCTGTGAGGGCGGGGACTAAAACGTTGACAGAGTCGGACCCTCTAGTCCGGCCTACAGCGGGAGCGGGCCCATCAGTGGCACGCGAATGGTATCACCGGATTCCCGGTACTCGGGGGTATCGAGCGGGCGCTGGTCGTCGGTTCGAAGCCGACGACAGCGAGGTCGCCCTGGCCCTTTCGAAGTCGGCCGCGAGCGTGATCGCCCGCCGTCCGAAAAAGACCTGAGCGTTACCCGGCAACCCCCGCTATCGCGACGGCCTCGCGATAGCACGCCGCAGCCAAGAGCAGATATCCGCCGCCCAGAAGCGCCCACTCGCGTCGCGTCAACGACCAGTCCCGCGGCGATCGGACGCGCTCGAACGGTTCCTTCCACCGCGGCCCGGACGCCTGGTGCCAAAGCATAATCCCGCGGGTCGCGACCACGATCGCGACCATCGCCGTGATCTCCATCGGGCCGCTGCGTTCGACGAGGACGGAGAGCGACGGCACGATACGGTCCCCGCTCCCGATGGCGAGCGACCCGGTTCCCCAGACAGCGCCGTACCGAGGCGCCTGGACGACCTCGACCACGTATCCCAGCGGGGAGTTCACCGACCGGAAGGTGTTCGCGTCGACGGCGATCGCGGAGACGGCGACGTTCCACCCGAAGAGGGTCAGAAACTCCAGCGGAACGCTCCCCGCGTACTCCGCGGTGGCCGCTGGGTTTCCGCCCCGCAACAGCCCTCGGGGCAAGAAGTTGTAGCTCAGCACCCACGCGACCGTGAACACCGTCGCAACGACCACTCACAGCGAGACGAACCGAACGAAGACGTTCTCGTGGTTGACGTCGGTCCCGACCGACGACAGCATACGTGGAGACTCCGTCGGCAGCCGCATCAGTATGCTGGTGCGGAACACACCGGGTCGAGCAGACGACAACGGTCGCTCGGGGGGTCGACCAGGGTCAGCCGACACACTCCGAGCGGTCGTGGCGCTCGGATCGCTGAAGAAAGCCGGTTCGGGTCAGTCGAATTCCTCCGGCGGAGACCCGGCCGGCGAATCACCGGTCCGCGAATCGCCTGCCACGGGATCGCGGGCGCTTCCGTCTCCAGCGGTGCCGATCGAAAACAGCGATCGATCGCCGTGTCGTCGAACCGTCATCGCGAGGTTAACCGCGAGGACCGCGACGCCAGCGACGGAGGCGGCCCCGCCGAGGACCAGCAACGTCGAGTCCGAGCCGACAGTCGGGGCCCCGATTCGAAGCACCTGCGCCGACTCGCTACCGACGAGGAGCGCGGCCCCGATACCCATCGCCGCGAAGTCGATCCGCGCCAGGCGGTCGTCGTAGAGGTCGTCGATCATCGGGACCGCTTCGAGGCCGAGACGGTCGCTGTAGCGGTGGACCCACACGATGAACGGAACGACGTGATAGAGGGTCCCGGCCACGACGAACCCGACGGCTCCCAACAGCAGGAGATGCGTCCCCGCCGGCGACCCGAACGTCGCGGTCGGGTCGAGGGGCGACGAGAGCCAGACGGGAAGCGTCACGAGCGCCCAGCCCACCATCGCGCCGGCGGCGACGGCGTATCGGCGGAGCATCGGGTTCCAGGCCACCGCGGTCTCGACGAGTCGGCGTCCCAGGATGAGTCCCATCGCACCGACTCCGGCGAGTACGAGGAGCCCACCGATTCGGGCGACGGTCGGGTCGGCGAAGAGCCGTCCGCCGGCCAGCGCCACGACGCCGAACGGGTACCCGAGTTCCTCGATCCGTCGGAGGTGTATGTCGACGCCGTGGAGTTCCGTCTGCGTGAACATCGTTCCGAGTTGGTACAGCGCGCCGAATACCGTGGTCAACACGGCGCCGAAGACCGCCAGCGTCGCGTGCGAACTCCGGAGCGCGCTCCGAGTGAGGGGACTCTCGACGAACAGGGGACGGGCGTAGCCGACCGCCAGCAGGAGACCGAAGAACGTCACGAGGAGGAAGAAGCCGAGCGCGACCGCGAAGTGGCGCTCGGTCACGTCCCAGGGGCGAACGCCGAGGAGGGTCCGGCCCACGTTGTAGACGAAGACCCAGAACCCGGCCAGAATCAGGACGCCGAACGCCGGCAGCACCCCGTAGAAGCCGCCGAGGAGGCAGAGTACGAACCCCGCGAGGCCGCCAGTCACGGTCCACAGCTGGATGGTAGACAGCCGACGCGAGTGCAGCGCCGTCCCGGACCACACCGGAACGAACTGCGTCATCGCGCCCATAATCGTGATACAGACCCACCCAACCAGGAGCAGGTGGACGTGTGCGAGCCCCGTCGCTCCCGGGAGTACGCCCAGCGGGGAGAGCGTGCCGAGGAGCGTTCCGGCGAGGAGGAACGCCAGCCCCACCAGGAAATGACGCAACGGGATCGCCATCGGCGGTTGCGCGTCCGTCTCGATGTCGGCCGGGATGGCGCTCATACGTGCGTGTTGCGGTCGGATCACCCTGTTCGTACACGCGAATATGTTCGCCTAAAGGGGGAGGCGGGCGGACGGCCACGATCAGACGATGGCCGACGCCGACTCGCCGCACGGACGGGAGGCGACGCCACGGGAACTCGCCGAGCGAGCGTGCGACCACGACGCCGTGACCGACGCGTTCGTCGCGAAGAGTTTCACTGACCTGCTCGTGGTCGTCGACCTGGCACCCGACGAGCGCACCGTCCCGGCGGAGTTGGTCGATCTGTTCGAGTCCCACGGGTGCCTCGGGGCGAACGAGGTGTACGACCGCGAGAGCGAAGACCGGTCCTCGGCCGGCGGCTACGATGGGGGCGATCGGCACCAGTTCGTAGACACCGAGACGCGGGGAGAACACCAGTCGTACGTCGTGGAGTGAGTGGTCCCCCACGCGACGGAAACCGAGTCGACGACGCCCGCGAACTCCGCGAACATATTCGTGCCAACGGGCAACAGTGCGGAGGGCGACCGTCCGTACGATGCCACGACTCGACATCGACGAGGCGCGGGCCTACGACGGAGACGCGTTTTCGGCGAACGGCGTGTTCCGAACCGCGCGCACGAAAGTCGTCTACGCCTGCTTCGAACCCGGACAGTTCATTCCGGTGCACGCGCCCGACAGCGACGTCGTCGTCGACGTCCGATCGGGGCGCGGCCTGGTTCGAGCGGACGAGAGCGACCACCGAGTCGGACCGGGAGACGCCGTCGCCGTCGAGGCCGGGACGGAACGCGGGATTCTGGCCGACTGCGGAGAGCGTCTGGAAGCCCTCCTGGTGACCGCTCCGCCGCCGACCGACGCCGAACACGATCCGGTGCGGCGCGGCCTCCGAAACGACGAGTTCGAACCGCCCGTGTCGGGCGGGAAGCCCGACGAAGCTTCGGCCGACGGCGCGGAGGGATCTCGATGACAGAGATCACGGCCCTCGCGGACCTAGACGGGGAACCGCACGCGAACGTCTTCCCTGGAACCGAGCCGAAGACCGTTCGGTTGTCGCTCGCGGCGGGCGAGCGCGTTGCCGCCCACTCCCACCCGGGCCGCGACGTCGTCCTCCACCTCCTCGACGGCGCGATCGAACTCGATCTCGACGACGAGACGCACGCCCTCGAGGCAAACGACGTCGCGCGATTCGACGGCGAGCGGGAGATCTCTCCGGTCGCGACGGAGCCGAGTACCGCGCTGATCGTTCTGGCGCCCCGATCCACGGGAACGGGGGCCGATACGGGATAGCGTCCACCGCTCCGGCGGGGCGTACCGGCGTTGTCTCGCTGGTCGAAACCAGCGTCGATCGGTCGATACGCTACCGGCGTTGGTCGGTCCGTTACCGGCGTCGGTCGGTCGCCGTGTCCGGGATTCTGATCCGTGTCAACCCGATCAGTAGTTCGCCGGTCATCTGCGCAAAGGCCGCGACGACCGCGAGGGCGAACACGGCGACGGCAGCGGTGACGAGCGGTTCGCTGGCGAGCACTTCGCCGAAGAGCGCGGCCACGATCGAGACGATCTGTATTCCGAACAGGCGGTTCAGTCGGTTCATATTCGTATCGAGAGTTGCGTCTCGACGGTAATAGGGCGTGCGCGAGACGTGTCGGCAGGGGCCCCGGTACCGTGAGATACGGTGGCCTGGAGTACGGTACCGTATCGAAAACGCAGTCGAGGAACGACTCGGTTCCGGGCAGAACTGCAAGGACTCACTCACCACCGAACGGGAAGCGCGTCCGTCACTGGGGATCGGGATCGAAGATCTCGGGGCGCTCCTCGCCCTCGGCGCGGACGACGGCCATACACCCCTTGCGGGCGACCCGCGACAGGGAGTGGTCGACGAGCTTGAAGTCGCCGGGAACCGGGGAGTTCATCGTCGCAATGGTCGTACTCCCCGGCGGGACCTCCCGGGTCTGGATGTGCGTCTGGGGGGCCGTGCTGAGCGATCCGTCGGGGTACAGCTCCTCCCAGACGCTCCCGATCGGGTGGAAGCTACTCGCGAGGTTCGGGCCGCCGTCGACGAAGAACACTCTGACGGTCTCGTCGGTGCCGGCGGTCACCGCCGGGCCGCGGCCGGCGGGCGTCCACGCGTACTTCTCGCCGTTCATCAGCACGTACGTCGGCTCCTCGTTCCGCATCGACCCCATATCGAACTCGTGGTGGCCCTCGTCGCCGGCCGATTTGTTGGTGTAGAGTTCGTGCTGGCCGAGATATATCTCGTGGTCCACCTCGGGCATCCCCTCGGGCGGCTCGACGAGGATGATGCCGAACATCCCCGCGCTGATGTGCATATCCAGATTGGCCACGGCGCAGTGGTAGATGTACGCGCCGGGGTAGGTGGCCTGGAACCGAAGTTCCGCCGACTCCCCGGGGGCCGTCGTCGTCGCCTCCGCGCCGCCGCCCGGACCGGCGACCGCGTGGAAGTCGACGTTGTGCGGGAGGGAGTTCGACTCGGCGTTCTCGAACGTCAGGTTCACCGTGTCGCCCTGCCGCACGCGGATGAACGGCCCGGGAACCTGGCCGTCGTAGGTCATATACGTGAAGGTGACGCCCTCTTCGACCTCCGCGACGACCTCCTCCGAACGGAGCGTCACGTCCACCTCCGCGGGCGAGTCCCGATCGATGGGGTCGGGAACGTTCGTCGGGTCCCTGGCGATCCGGTCGGTATCGACAGGCTGCGGGGTTGTCGTTTGGGCGGGCGCGTCCGTCGCCTTCGATCCGTCAGCCGTCGGTGCGCTGCTCGCACAACCGGCGAGCGATGCCGCGCCGCCGAGGCCGAGCGCCTGAAGCGTCCGTCGTCGAGTAGTGGCTAACATCTGCCTTCATCCTCCAGTTGGACGAAGGCACCCGTGTCGGGTATAAGCGGCAGACGGTTACTTCATCGGTGTACACCGGACGAACATATTCCCAGGCGTGCGTTAAATGAATCCGACGCGCGGTGGACGGATGGTACCGACACCGAAAATCCGAGAGGAGTCCGCTTCCGGGAGCCGCCGCTCGCGGAACTCGTCGTGAGCTGCACCGAATTCGAGTCCTCGGAGCGACGACTACGATGACGGTCGCCACATTGCGGTGACGACGCCGTCGTCGGTTTCGACGGTTTCGTAGACGATCCCCTGATCGTCGAGCTTCGGGAAGAGGAACTGCGGGACGCGATCGTTGAGTTGGACGAAGACGGTCGACTCGTCGAGGTCGGCGAGGCGGTTCATCGTCTCCTGCAGTGGCTCCGGCGGCGGGAGTTCGCGCGCGTCCAGGAAGTCGACGGCCCGATCGGACGACACGTCGACGTCCGCCAGGTAGGCTTCGGGATCCATACTCGGGGAGACGGGAGCGAACAGCACGTAATCGACGCCGAATATGTTCTGTCGCGAGGGGCGTCGTCGGGCGAACCTGTTCGGCGTAGCATCCTGGGAGAAGGCAGCGTAATCCGGACGTATGAGCACTCCACCACACCGCACCGGATCGACGAACGCTGCGCCGGACCCGCGCTCGATAGACACCGACGACCGGCCGTTCGTCCTCGTCTGGGAGGTCACGCAGGCGTGCGACCTCGCCTGCGACCACTGCCGCGCGGACGCCCAGCCCGCTCGGCATCCGAGGGAACTGACCACGACGGAGGGAAAGCGGCTGCTCGACCAGGCGCGGGAGTTCGGCGGGGGGCAACTCGTGGTCCTCTCCGGCGGCGACCCGCTGGCGCGGCCGGATCTGCTCGAACTCGTCGAGTACGGCACGGAGATCGGGCTCCGAATGACGCTGACGCCGAGCGGGACGTCGTCGCTCACGCCCGCCGTCGTCGAGGACCTCGCGGACGCGGGGATCAGACGGATGGCGCTGAGCCTCGACGGCGCGTCGGCGGAGACCCACGACGACTTCCGGGGCGAATCGGGGAGCTTCCAGCAGACGGTCGAGGCCGCGAAGGCAGCGCGAGCGGTCGGGCTTCCGCTACAGATCAACACGACCGTCTGCGCGTCGACCGCCGGAGAACTACCGGCCCTGCGGGATCGCGTCTCCGACCTGGATGCGGTCCTCTGGTCCGTGTTCTTCCTCGTTCCCGTCGGTCGGGGTCGGCTGCTGGATCCGGTGTCGTCGGAGCGCGCCGAGGAGATACTCGCGTGGCTCTCGGAGGTGACCGAGGAGTCAGACTTCGGCGTGAAGACGACCGAAGCACCGCACTACCGGCGCGTCGCGATCCAGCGGCGGCGTGACGCGAGCGAGGCCCCGGCGGCGGACGACATCGGTCGTCGCCTCGGCATCACCGCCGGCGACGGCTTCGCGTTCGTGAGCCACACCGGAGAGCTGTATCCCTCGGGGTTCCTCCCGGCGTCGGCGGGATCGGTCCGCGATGGGACCCTGACCGAACGCTACCGCGACAGCGACCTCTTCCGATCGCTCCGGGACCCGGACGCACTGGGCGGGAAGTGCGGAGCGTGTGAGTTCCGGCACGTCTGCGGCGGCAGTCGGTCCCGGGCCTACGCGCACACTGGGGATCCGACGGCGAGCGATCCGCTGTGTGCGTACGTTCCGGAGGGATACGAGGGTCCGATGCCGCCCGGCCGGGCGGACTGAGGATATCTCCGCCTCTGGGGGCTCGGTTGCGTCGTGCCCGAAGTGAGTCGCAACCGTCACTCGAGAGTGACCGTCCCATACCGGCGGTCGAGCAGGTCGATCGCGTCCCCCAGATCGAACTGGTTCCGTTCCACCCGCTCCAGTGCCCGCGTCACGGTCGGATCGAGTGTCGGTCCGAGGATGAACACTGCACCGCCAGTGGCGGTCGTCCGAAGAACCCACCGCGCGTAGGACTCGATCGGTCGAACATGGAAGTCGACTAATACGACGCCGACGCGCCAGGCCTGCTCTCGGGCCTCGGCCAGCGTGAACAGCGAGACAGTTTCGTCGAAGCGGCCCAGCGCGGTATCGATCTCGTCAATCCCCGGCGCATAGAGGTCAGCCAGCGCCTCCTGCTGTGCGTCGACGAGTTCCGCCAGGATCTCGTTGATCGCCCGATGGTCGTCGCGCTTTCTCTCGCGGTGCGGGTCGATACCGACGTCGCGGATGGTGAGCGCGAGATCGTAGTTGATGTGGGCGTTGATTCCGAGAAACGCGTCCTGAGCGACGAGTGCGTCGCCGGCTACCGCAGTCCCGAACGCGATACGCCACGGTTCGGGTACCGCCTGAGTCCGGCGCTCTTCGAACGCCAGAAAGGCGTCCCTGTAGTAGTTCGCGAACGTCAGTGTGTAGGTCCGCATCCACTCGGAGTCGGCGAATCTTCCCCTCCCGATGCTCTGTTGCACCGCACGGGTCATCGCAGTGTAGATCGTCAGGAAGACCGCCCGTCGGTCGTTCCGGCGGCGCAACAGCTCCTTGAGCCGTTCGAGCCGATCCCGCGCTCCGGAGAGGGATTCGTAGGGGTCGGCGACGAGATCGACGAGATCCTGATCAGTCTCGCGGGAGCGATCGAGCGTCACCGCGTCGCGGCGGGCAGCGAGGTAGATCGCTCGAAGCCGTCGGGGATCGAGCAGCGTTGCGACCGTAGTATAAGGCGGCATACACTGTCGTATGCCACCACGCATAGCGTCGGCAAGTAGCTACTGGGAAGAACGGCACAGAAGTGTTCGCACCGCCCTGGGGGGACGACGCTCTCCACTGGCACTCCCCAGTTGTCACACTCGTTCGAGCGCTGTTCCACGGTGCTGCGGCCCGCCGGAAGTGATTAAGTGCCTGATTAGTAATTAATAAATATGAAGGATACAAAGAGCGGTTCCGCCGTCGGAGACGGTGGGACTGATGCCGACACGAGCCGGCGGAGCGACGACGTGAACCTCTGGGACGTCGTCCGCGTTCCGTTCGACGCGATCCGGAAGGGCTACCGGGAACTGCGGAAGGTGCTGTTCACCGCGTCCCGACCGACGGGAGAGTATCTCGTCGTCGATGAGTCGATCGAGACGATCGAGCGCCACCTCGGAAAACAGAGCTACGCGCCGAACTGGGAGTTTTCCTACTACGAACGCGGCGAGGTGCTCAACCTCGCACGGGTGGTCTACGAGCGTGCCGAGGCCGGCGGCGAAACCAGAGTCTGGTGGCAGACCCACGTCCGTGGCTGGAAGAACGACGCGGGACAGATCGAACTCCACGGCCACTGGGAGCTCGAACCGACCGAGAACGGGAACTTACACATCGACGGCGTCGGGTTCTCCTTCGAGCGGGGGATGGAAAACTTGCGGTCGGCCCTCGACGAGTCCGATCTCGAATACGAATCGACGACGATCGAACTGAACTCCGGCCGGGATCACGCCTGAGGGGGTCGGTTCGGCGACTCCAGCCGCGTGAACCGCGGGCTACCGGCGAATGCCACCGTTTGCGGGCTCGAAATCCAACGACAACTGGCCAGAGCACCGCCGGGGAGAAAAATATCGAACCGCACCTGCTGTGGTTTGTATCAACGTCGGATAATAAATGGTAACACTGCACATCCCGTTGGGGTAGATATGGTCGCAACGAATCGACACGTTCGGACGGCGACGCCGGAAGAAGAGAACCGGGAGTGTCCGCATAACTGGCAGCAGAAACGCGCCGCAAGGAGCTAAGGTTATGGCGTTCCCGGACCTCGCGGTCAACGCCATCTATACGATTCTCTGTTTAGTGCCGGGATTCATCAGCGTGAAGACGCTGACCTACATCGGAGACCTCGATACGGATATGAGCGAGTTCGAGAAGTCGACGTGGAGTTTCATCGCGAGCGGCGTCTCGCTGTCGGTGACGTACTTTGCGTACGTCGCGTGGACGACCGTCACGACCGGACGCTTCGTGCTGATTCGCTCGCTCGACATCACCTGGATAGAGGTCGTGACGATCTATCCGGTCCTGCTTTTGGTGGCGGCCGTAGTGGGATACCTCAGCGCGAAGGTGTTCGTCCGCACCCTCGGTAACCCGACGGGCCCCCGGCCCGAGAATGTCCAGTAGGAGTAGTCGGAAACGACTTCACGGCGATATCGTCGGGGCGGAGAAAGAACAAACGGAGAGCGGCCGCTCGTGGTGGCCGTCAGTCGTCGCTCAACACGCCCTCCGCCACGGCCATATCCTCGACGGCCGGGTCGTCCTCGGAGCGCCGGAGGACGAACCGCTTTCTCAGGAGGTCCGCCGCGTAGATGGCGGTCCCGACGATGATGAGCGTGTCACCGGGGAGCCGCGCCCAGAACAGCGTCTGGACGATCGGCTGTTCGTAGAAGGCGAGGCTCCGTCCGGCGGCGTAGCCCTGGGTGAACACCGTCTCGAGCTGGAGGAACCCGACCGGGAGGACGGAGACGAACACCATCAGCGCGAGGCCGACGTTCCAGCACCAGAACGCCGCGCGGAGCCAGGAGCCGTCCCAGCGCTCGGGGTCGATCGAGAGCTGGAGCATGTACGTCACCATCCCCAGCGCCAGGAAGCCGAACGCGCCGAACATCGCCGCGTGGGCGTGGCCGACGGTGAGGTAGGTCCCGTGCTCGTAGTAGTTGATGAGCGGGAGGTTGATGAAGAACCCGAGGACGCCCGCGCCGACGAAGTTCCAGACCCCGCTGGCGACGATGAACAGGAACGGGAGCCGGTAGGGGAACTCGTCGACGGTCATCGCGCTGTACTGCCCGAGCGCCTCGTAGAGGATGAACACGAGCGGGATGAGCTCCAGCGTCGAGAAGACGCTCCCGATCGGCACCCACATATCGGGCATCCCGACCCACCAGTAGTGATGCGAGACGCCGATGACGCCGGTGCCCATCACGAGCAGCGCCTGCAGCATCACCGCCTTCTCCGCGCTGCGGCGCGAGAGGAGGTTCATCGAGACGAGCGTCAGCCCGATGATGGCGACGATGAAGAACTCGAAGGCGCCCTCGACCCACATGTGGACGACCCACCAGCGCCAGAACTCCGTGACGGCGATGTTCGTCGAGGGCGTGAAGAGGAATCCGGCCGTGAACAGCAGCGCGATCGATCCGCCGGCGTAGAGGATCATATGGGCGAGCCCGTAGATCGGCTCGCGGTCGAGCAGCGGCTTCAGCCCCCTGACCGCCAGCACCGCCCAGATGCCGAAGCCGAGGAGGATGCCGCCCTGCCAGAGCTTGCCGACCTCCAGGTATTCGAGTCCCTCGTTGCCGAGCAGCCACCAGAGCTGGTCGCCGATGTAGCCGTTCGACCCGAGCCAGATGCCGGCGAGTCCGCCGACGACGACCACGACGATGGCGGCCAGGAGGCCGTTGACGTACGTCGACTGTCGCTTCGGCTCGTGGCCGGTTAGGAGCGGCGGGAGGAACAGCCCCGCGCCCAGCCACGTCGCCGCGATCCAAAGGATCCCGAGGTCGATGTGCCAGGTCTTCGCGATGGCGAACGGGAGCAACTGGAGAATGTGAACGCCGAAGATCTCCTCGATGCCGAAGAACCCGGCGCGCTCGATGTAGAAGTGCGCGAGCAGGCCACCCAGGAGCACCTGCGCGAGGAACAGCCCCGCCGCGACCGGGACGAACCGGAGCGCGGCGCGCTGGCTCGGGAAGACGCTCACGTCGCCGGGCTCGGGGACCGAAATGCCCGCCGCCTCGGGTTCGGGAAGTTCGACGGATCGATAGAGCCAGATGCCGGCTCCCGCGCCCGCGACGAGAAGCACCATCGCGATGACGCTCCAGGTCATCGCGGCGGGCGTGGCGTCGTTACCCGCGCCGGGCTGGTAGGGCCAGTCGTTGGTGTAGGAGTGGGAACTCCCCGGGCGGTCGGTGTGGGAGAACCACGCGGTCCACATCGCGAAGTCCGCGAACTGGCGCGCGTCGGACGCGGAATCGATCATCCCCTCGCCGACGCCGCGCTCGTGTGAGCCCTCGTGGTACCGCTGAACGTACTCCTCGCGGACCTGCTCGTGGGCGTACAACTCCGCGGCCGAATAGCGGATCGCACCGCTCTCGTAGGACTCATCGAGGTCCTGCTGGACGACGTCGGCAACGGCCGCCTGACGCTCGGAGCTGAGGTCGGCGTAGCCGTCGCCGTACCGCTCCTGCGCGTAATAGTCGCGCATATGTTGCACTTTCAACTCCAACGCGTCGGCGGTGTAGTCGGCGCCGTAGTACGCGCCGTTGCCCAGGATCGAGCCGTGATTCATCAGACCGTTCCGCTGGAACGTCCGCTTGCCGTCGCGAATCTGTTCGTCAGTGACGACGACGTCGCCGTCGGGGCCGACAACCTGCTCGGGGATCGGCGGTGCCTCTTCGTACGCGAACCACGCCCCCGTGCCCATCACGGCGAGGTTGAAGACGAACACGACGGCGATGGCTTTCGCGATGGTCTTACGTCGTATCTGCATACACGAGGACCTTCGAGAGGCAGTTCAAACAAAAAGCGCGTCAGTTCCCGAAGCCGTCGACGCGGGGCGAACATATTCGGCTCGGAAGCGGCCGTGGTCACGGTGGTGGTGGGATCGGCGCCTACCGTCGGCGGTGAGCTCGACGGACTCACGTCGACCGTAGACTCGGCGGACGGACCTTCGAGACCGTCGACAGAGTCTCGTCGACGCCCGCGACTCCCGCGCTACACCTCGTAGCCCGCGTACTCCATCAACTGCGCGAAGATGTCAGTGTCCATCGCGTCCTCGTAGACGACGCCGCCGAGCATCCCGCCGGGGTAGAACCCGCCGTTCATCACGTGGTTCACCTTGTGGCAGTGCAGCAGGTAGATACCGGGCTCGGCGTCGGCGGTGAACTCGATGGTGTGCCGCTCCGCGGGCGCGACGTTCGTGACGTCCATCCCGTGACGCGCGTTCTCCGGAATCTGCCCTCCGTCTTTCTCAACGCGCTCGAACCGGTGGTTGTGGATGTGGATCGGGTGGCTCATATAGCCGTTGTTAGCGAGGTGAAGCCGGACCTGATCGCCCTCGCTGACGATGATCGGCGATCCGTCCTCCGGATGGAGCGTCCGCGGCGCGCTCTTGCCGTTGATCGTGAAGACGTCGGGATTGCGGTTCCGCGGGTCGTAGCGCACGTCTTCGCCGGCCATCTGCCGCGGGAGCCGGGAGTCCCAGTCCTTCATCGTCATAAAGTACTCCCGGTCGGCGGGCTCGTAGCCCTCCGGATCGACCCGGAACACCCCGTACATTCCCATTTCGATGTGCCTGTGGGTCTGGTAGTGGCAGTGGTACAGGTGCGTGCCCGGGACGTTCGCGGGAATGGTGTAGGTGTGTTTCTCGCCGGGGTCGACCCGGATGCCCGTCGTCGTCGGGACGCCGTCGTCCTTCCAGGCTTTCCGGACGCCGTGGAAGTGGAGCGTGTGCGGACGCATCCCCTCAGTGTTGTCGAGCGTCACCTCCATATCGCTGCCCTCGGTCGTCCGAAGTATCGGACCCGGGACGCTCGGCTCGCCGTCGTCGGCCTGGAACGCCCAGACCTGCGGGAGTTCGACGGGGCCGCCCATCGAATCCAGCGGGTGTGCGGAGTGCCGCGCCGGAAGTGACTTCAGTGTCACCGACCCGCCTTGCTCGTCGACGTTCACGACTTCCGGCGGACTGGTCGACGGTAACGATCCCCCTTGCGACGCCGCCGCGTCGGTCCCCTCCTGCATCGCGGCCTGCGTCCGCTCGTTCGTCGGCGCGGTACAGCCAGCGAGTCCGAGAACGCCAGCACCGCCCGTCGCAGCCAGGAACTCGCGTCTGGACATCGTCGAACCGGGTGCGCCTACGTATCTGCTCATTACGTTCGTCGCTGGGGGGCTGACGGTCGTATAAGGTCGACGCGGTTCCAGCACAGCCGGAGGGTATCGAACATATTCGGGGGAGGGCGGAACCCGCACCGAAGCCAACGGTCGGCAATGAGACTGACTCGACGAAACACAGCGTTTAGGACGCTTCGCCAGCGAACGTCGGATCGGACCGTCGGTCTCTCGGGAGGCGACTAACGAAACGAATGTCTTCGAACCCACTGTCTGAGGCGCTCGAACCGGACTTCGACACCGTCTTCGGCGCGCTCACGAGCGAGCAGTGTTGGGACGTCCTCCGGTCGCTCGACTCTCCCCGAACGGCGGCGGAGATCGCGAGCGAGTGTGACCTCCCGCGGTCGACCGCCTACGCGAAACTCGAATCGATGGTCGAGGCGGGACTGTTGCGGAAACAGGCCGGTGAGGACGCCGCCCGCTACGTGATCGACTTCGAGGAGGTGGTCGTGACCTACCCGAACGGCGACCTGGAACTCACTGTCGAACAGCCCGCTCGGTCCGCCTCCGACCAGCTGTCCGAGCTGTGGGACGAGGTCAGAGCCGAGACGAGCACGGACTAGCGTTCGTTACCGGGGGGTTCGCTCGAAGCCACTCGCTCGGTTGAGGCCCCAAAAGTGTCAGTTATGTCATACTCGCGCCGGATCATAGAGGCGATCAGCTCTCGCCGCGCTCTCTGAACCAGAGGAACGCACCGAACAGACCCGGCGAGGCGAGCGCAGCCGCGAAGACGCCGCCGAGGGCGAGCCCCCCGAGATTTCGCGCGCCGGAGTCTCCGAACGGGGCGGCCACGTCCGCGTTGCCTCCGCCATCGCCACTCCCGCCGCTTCCACCGCCCGCGGCGACCACGACGGCTCCCTTCATTCCCATCGTCTCGTGGGGGACGCACGAGTACGTGTAGGTGCCCGCGCTCTCGAACGTGTGTTCGAACGTGTGTCCGGAGGAGTCGACGAGGTCGGACTCGAAGTCGCCCTCGGTGTCGACGACGTTGTGAGAGCCGCCCTTGCCGGTCCACTCCCAGGTGACCGTCGTCCCCGGCGAGACCCTAATCGCCGCGGGGCCGAAGCCGAACGCGCCCTGGTTAGCCTCGACCCCGACTTCGACGGTCACCGCGTCGCTGCCGGTCCGGTCGACGACGCCGTCGTAGTTCGAGGTGTTCTCCAGCCACGAGTCGACGCCGCTCCCCGACGACTGTGCCCGGACGCCCGAGGCGGCGGTTCCGAGAGTCGTACCGCCGGCGGCGACGCCCCCGAGCGTTCGGAGTGCGGTTCGGCGCGAGACCTGCCGGTCGTCACGCGGACTATATCGTTCGCCATCGCACCCGGCATCTGTGTCCGTAGCGGTCATAGTACATTCGGACGGACGACTCCACCGAGGAAAACACGCCCCGGCAGTTCCCGAGGCGCTGCGGAACGACCGAACATATTCGTGCGTACTTTAGTTCCCGCGCTCGAAGAAGGATCTATCAACGATGCCCCGAGCGACGCTCTGTCTGGAGATCCCCGAACAGGTGTGGGTCTCGGCGCTGTCGAAGCGGTACCCCGACGCGGAGTTCACGGTGCTCGCGGCGATGCCCGCGGACGAGACCGGGGTCGGCCTCGTCGAAATCACCGCCGGCGACATCGAACCGATCGTGACCACCATCGATAGCTACGACACCGTCGTCTCCGTGACGATCCTGGAGGCACAGGCCGACCGCGCGCTGGTCCAGTTCGAGACGACGGAACCGCTCCTGATCCGCTCGCTGAGCGAAGCGGGGATTCCGCTGGAACTCCCGATAACCATCGTCGACGGTGAGGTGACGCTCGAACTGACCGCGCCCCGGGAGAAGCTCTCGGAACTGGGCGAACTCTTAGAGCAGTTCGGAATCCCGTTCGACCTGCTGTCGATCACCCAGTCGATCGACACCCAGTCGCTCCTCACCGACGAGCAGTACGAACTCCTCGAGACGGCGATCGACCGCGGCTACTACGACACGCCGCGGACCTGCACCCTCACCGAGCTGGCCGACGCCGTCGGCCTCGCGAAGTCGACCACGAGCGAGAAGCTCCACCGCGCCGAGGGGAAGGTGATAAAGGAGTTCGCCGCGGGCGGGGACGGAGGCCTCGAGTGAGAACGGTGCAACGACGAATCGATCGGCGCGCCGACGCCGGTGGCGTTTTTGACACTGCGCAACCGCCCCGAACACCTTCGGCGGGATAGCCAGGATGGCCCGCCGTGTACCGACTGTTACGATGACGAGCCGCTTCGAACACGCGCCAGGAGGGAGGAGACGCAGATGAGCGTCACGATGAGTGCCGTCGCGCTGAAGACGATCACCCTCCTCCTGGGCGGGTCGATCACGTTCTACTCCCTCCGCGCGTATCGGCGTACCGGGTCCTCGGCGCTCCGCGCGCTGACGGTCGGATTCGGGACGGTCACGGTGGGCGCGCTGGTCGCTGGCGTCGTCGATCAGTTTTCGCCGCTCGATCCGAGCGTCGCGCTCGTCGTCGAGAGCCTGTTCACGACCGTCGGGTTCGCGGTGATTCTCTACTCGCTGTACGCTGACTGAGCCGTCGGATCGTATCTCAGCACGACGATGCAAACATATTCGGCGAAACGGTTCCCTGACTGGTGATGATAGGTTGCGGTATGGCAGCCACGACACTCGACCTCAGGGACGTGCCACCGGCGGACCGCCACCCGAAGATCCACGACGCCTTCGAGTCGTTGGAGAGCGGCGAGACCCTCGAACTCGTCAACGACCACGAACCGAAGCCGCTCTTCTACGAGCTACGGGCGGAGGTTCCGTCGTTCGACGCGGAGGGCTACGAGGTCGAACGGCGGGGCCCGACCGAGTTCGTCGCCCGCCTGCCGAAGGAGTAGGACGACTCGATGACGAGCGTTTCCGTATCGAGGGTCCTCGACGAGGACGTGGAGGTGGTGCGAGAGCGGATGCACGACGTCGAGACGTTCCTGCGAGCGGCCGGCTTCGACGAGGTGCGCCGGGACGACTCCCGGGTCGTGATCACGAACGAAGTCGGACCGGCGACCATCGAACTGACCCTCGAACCGTTCGACGACCCCGACGCCGAACTCGCGTACCGACAGCGGGAAGGGATATTCGAGGAGATGGTCACGACCTACACGGTGACGAGTGATCAGGCGTCGACGACCGTCGTGGCAGAAACCGAGTTCTCACTCGACGTCGCCCTGGTCGGTTCGGTCCTGGATTCGACGGTCATCAAACGCCAGCGACGACGTGAACTTAACGCGCAACTGGCGTATCTCGGTTCCGGAACCGTCTGAGTCGACCGACCATCGCGTGAGTGCCGACTCAGACGCCCGAACAGTAGCGTTCGGCTAGATCCTTTACTGTCGATTCGACGAGAAGCTTCACAGGCTGCTATCCGAACGGGTGTTCGGCCGGACGAAGCACGGTCGGTTCCCCGGTCCCGATTTCGTCTATTTTCATACTTATGAAATATATATTATCCTGATAAATTTTTCGCCACCCGATCGACAGCGGCCGAGAGCGCGTCCAGGACCGGCTCGCGGTCCTCGGTAACCAGGTCGTCCGTCGGACTCGCGACGGAGAGCGAACCGAAGACCTCCCCCGCGACGACCACCGGCATCCCGATTGCGTAGATGCCGGAGATGTCCTCGCCCTGGTTGATCGCGTACCCGCGTGAGCGGACGTACTCAAGTTCGGTTCGTAAATCGGCAGCGGCGTATCGCTCGTCAGCTGCCTTCTGGCCGACGATTTCGGCCACACGGTCCTCCGTGAGGTGAGCGAGAATCGCCTTCCCCGCCGCGGTCTGGGTGATCGACGACCAGTCGCCGAGGAGGAGGTCGGGGTTGTGCGTCGGGTTCGCGCCGGCCCCGTCGACGAACATCAACTTTCCGCGTTCCTCGATAGCGCACCAGGCAGTGCTCCCTGTCCGCTCTGCGAGCGTCTTCAACGCACTTCGGGACGCCAGATAGAACGGTTGTCGGGACTTGACGGTCGTTCCGACGTGGAACCACTGGTGTGAGAGACGGTACGTTCCGTCCTCGTTGACGGCGTACCCGTGCGCCGCCATCGTCTGGAGGTGACGGTGTGCAGTGCTCTTCGTGAGTTCGAGGCGGTTGGCGACCTCCGTGACGCCCATCGGTCCCGTTTCGGCCATCGCCTCGACGATCCGAAAGAGCGTTTCGTCAGCCCCGACGAGAGAGCCGGTCATACTCTACAGACGCGAGGGCACGCGATAAATCTGCGGTCCGGAGCGAGCCGTGGGCCGCGCCGTCGCTACTGACCCTTCGGGTCCCCGACGTACACGACACCGTCCTCGACGACGACCTCGTAAGTCGGCAGCGCGATGTCGTCGTTGCCGAGGTGTTCGCCCGACTCGATGTCGTAGGACCACCCGTGCCAGGGACAGGAGATAACGCACTCCTCGTCCGTGTAAGTGCGCTCAACGCGCTTTCCGGGCTCTTCGAACTCCCCGATCAGTTTCCGATGTGTCTTCCCCTCACAGACCGGGCCGCCGTCGTGCAGGCAGTAGTTCTGCAGCGCGTAGTACTCGTCTTCGACCTGTAGGACGCCGACCTCCGTACCGTTCACTTGCACGAACTCGCGGTCCCCGTTCTCGAACGCGTCGTCGGGTTTGACCTCGACGAGTCCGTCGCTCATAGGCCGAACACCTCGGCGGCGTTCTCGGAGAGGATACCGCGCTTTTCGTCCTCCGAGAGGAACGGCAGGTCGATGACCGTCGTGGGGCGGTCGTAGTCCCAGTGTGGGTAGTCGGAAGCGTACAGCAGTTGCTCCGGGCCGACCATATCCACGCACTTCTCTAAGAACTCCGGATCGGCCGACACCTCCAGCGGTTGCGTTCCGTAGTAGAAGTCGGTGATGTACTCGCCCGGTTCCTTTTCGAGGAGCGGAGCCTCTTCGGGGCGCTTGAGGTACTCCTCGTCGAGGCGGGTGATGAGGGAGGGGAGATACGTCACCCCGGACTCCATAAACGCGACGTCGAGATCGGGGAACTTCTCGGGGACGCCCTGGACCACTAGACTGACGATCTGGGACATATTCGACTCGAGGAACCCCAGCGTGTGCGTCTCCAGCATCTCCTGATAGCCGCCGCGGACGTACTCGTCGAGGCCGGCCCCCCCGGTGTGGAACACCGCCGGCAACCCCATATCCTCGCAGCGCTCGTACAGCGGGTCGTACTTTCGGTTGCCGAGCGGTGGCGTGGCCCCGGCCGTGACGAAACACGCTCCGGCGTACTCCTCTGTACCCTCGATACGGTCGAGGATTTCCAGCGACGCGTCGATGTCGGCGTACGGAATCGGGGCCAGCCCGTAGATGCCGTCGTCGGGATCGAGCACTTCTTCGCTCATATATTCGACGTACGCCTTCGCGAAGGCCGACTGCCGCGTATCGTCCGCCGTCGTCCCGGCTCCGGCCAGAATCAGATGCGAGATGAGAAGCGTCTCGTCGACACCGATGGAAGACATCCCCTCGCGGATCCGCTCCGGAGTTTCCGGGGAATCGGGGTACGAGGAGTGTTCGCGCGTGATCTTGCCGTGTGCCTGTCGATCACCGGTCGAGAACGGGAAGAACGAACTCAGGTTTTGTTTGGCGCCCTTCTCGTCGAAGTTACTTCCCTCGAACTTGGTCTTCCAGGGTTCGTCCATGTACTCCGCGACGTCAGTGAACGACTCCATATAGTGGCAGTCGCAGTCAACGACGTGATACGAATTCAGCTCATCGGCTCTCCGAGACGCAGTGTCCGGCTGGGACATACTTCGTAAGTGGAGTAAAAGTATATAAATTTATTGTAATTCTATAATCAGAACTACTACACGTATCCCGCGGCACCGTTTCGATTTCGCCGTTATACTCCCGTCAGAATTGCTCTACAGTCGTAATTCTGATTTGGATAACAAAGTACGGAGCCGGATTTAACGCTGACTTACTGTCCCAAATGAGGGAACGAAGTTTTACTCGCTACTCTCGGAATTCGTATCAATTTAGAAATACGTATGGGCACAGTGATCGCTTGCCAAGTCGCCAATCGCGCGCTTATGCCTCCCCAGTAACGACGGTCGGCGGGCTGTGCAGTGCTGGGGACGGGGAAGGGCCGATTCCAACGATACGTCGCCTTCGACACCGAATGCAATTGCGTCCCGTAATGTGGAACAAGAAATCGAGTCGGGAACGCGTTTAGGATAACAAGCGTACTTTTGTTTGTATCGTGGACTGCACACAGTACGAATAGTATCGATATCGTATATTTCGCAGTACGTTCTAGATTCGATATACTTCGCTACCGTCGGAGCGAACGACGACCCGGATACGACTCCAAACAGTGCGAACACATTCGCCCGGTTCCCTATGCGATCGGGGACCCGAGGTGCGGGTATGAGTACAGACGTAAGCGACGATTCCGCACCGGAAGTCGAGGACGACGAGCACGACCCTGCCCCCGTGACCGAGCGAGTTCACGACAACTCGTGGTCGGCGAATCTCGAAGGGCCTGAACACGCGGCGAATCGAAGCCTACTCGTCGAACAGGCGATCGACGCCGTCGAACACACCACACCCGGAAACCACGTCAATCTGGTCACGCACGGCGCCCACGGGCATCCGGAGACGTACCTCTACGATGCACTCGACGACGCCTACGGTGACGAGGTGGAGTGGGAGTACGTCGATCAGTGCGGCTGCGGCGGCCACGTGGTCAGGGTGCGTCCCTGATCGGCCACTCACCGGATTCCCGAACTCGTTCGGCACTATCGATACCACCATCGGGCGTCGAGTGGGAAGTATGGTCGAGATTCCGTCCCCGTTCGGGAGCGACGACGGCGGACACTTCGACGACCCCGACGCGTTCGTCGCCGATCACCTCCCCGAACCGGGACCGTTCCTGATCGATCAATCCGTTCTTGCCGACGACGACCACGTCGAGGTCCACGAGGTAGCCAGGACCGTGTTCGAAGAGCGAGGCGTCTACGATATGACGTTCGGCTACAACCTCGCGCGATTGAACGCCGACGCTCGTCATCCGAACGCCGGCTATCGGTACGCGGAAGCGAAGGAGTCGAACGACCTCCGGGCCGAATTCACCCCAACGACGCCGTTCTGTCCCCAGAGTCACACGCTCGCGATCGGTTCCTTCCGCGCGTGGAACGGACTATCGGACAGACACCAGTACGACGTCGTGCGTGTCCGGGTACATCCGATGCACAACGAGTCCGCGGAGATCAACCGACGGTTGACGGCGGCGGAGGAAACCTACCGCGAAACCGGCTCGGTTTCGGACACTCCGACGGAGAGCGAGCCTGGGAGCTCGACGGGGGCCGGTAGGACTGGAAGCGATGCGAGTGGTCGGGAAGCCGATTTCGAACCCGAATCCCCGTTCTGAGTCGCTGACGGTGGGTTTTCCGCTGAAGGAGGGTAGAAGCGATATCGAGTTCCATCGGTCTCACCGTCGTGGACGAAGTGGGGGAAAATACGTTGCGGCGGGGCTCGATTCGAACTCTTTTTGACTGACCGGACAGTCAGTTGTAACAACGACAAGTAACCAAATGACCGACGCCCCAACCGACATCCTCCACGCGACGCATCGCGCGCTCTGCGAGCACGGGTATGCCGAGCTGACGATGCAGGACATCGCCGACGAGACGGACCTGAGCAAGGCCTCGATCCATTACCACTACGACTGCAAGCACGATCTCCTGGTGGCGTTCCTGGACCACCTCTACGAGCGGTTCGAAGAGCGAATCGACGACCCTGACGGCGAGACGCCGGCGGAGCGCCTCTGTACGCTCGTCGACTCGCTTATGGCGAGACAGTCGGACGCACCGGCGTTTCAGACGGCGCTGTTGGAGATCAAGGCCCAGTCCCCCTACGACGACGCGTTCCGCAAGCGACTGCAGCGATTCGACGACGCGTTCACCGACGCGGTTCGCGAGGTCGTCTCGGAGGGCGTCGCGGACGGGACCTTCAGGGAAGACGTCGATCCCGACGTCGTGGCGTCGTTCCTCACGACGTTCGTCAACGGAGCCCAGACGCGTCACGTCGGCGTCGGACACCCGCTCGACGAGTCAGCGGAGGCGGTTCACGGGTATATCGGCGATCGGCTTTTATCCGATTCGAGAGCGAACGTCGCCGTCGGTTCGAGCGAGGGCGTCGACGTCGGAGGCGCGTCCGAATGAGCCTCCTCGATCGGATCGATTCGTTGCTAAAGGGACCCGAGGAATTGAACCTGACGAGCGGGGGAATCGCCAAGCCGCTGTTTTATCTCTCGCTGCCGATCGTCATCACGAACCTGCTCCAGACGGCCTACAACCTCGCGGACACGTTCTGGCTGGGGCAGTTCAGCACGGAAGCACTGGCGGCGATCAGTTTCGCCTTCCCGATGGTGTTTCTCCTGATCTCCCTCGGGATGGGCCTCTCGGTCGCCGGAAGCGTGCTCGTCGCCCAGCACATCGGGGCGGACGAGGAGGATGAAGCCGAGTACGCCGCGTCCCAGACGGTCGCGTTCTCGATCATCGGTTCGATCATCCTCGGGTTCTTCGGCTACTTCGCCGTCGGCCCGTTCATCGGTTTCCTCGGTGCGTCGCCCGCGGTGCACCCGCTCGCGACGGGGTATATGCAGGTGATCTCGGCCGGGATGCCGTTTATGTTCGGCTTCTTCGTGTTCATCGCCCTGATGCGCGGGTACGGCGACACCGTCACGCCGATGTTGGTGATGTTCGGCTCCGTCGTCCTGAACATCGCGATCGATCCGATCCTCATCTTCGGATTCGACAGCAACCCGCTGTTCGGAATGCTCGGAATGCGCGGTCTCGAGGCGACGCTGCTCGCGGCGACGGGGTACACCGGTTCCGGGATCACCGGCGCGGCGATTGCGACGGTGTTCTCCCGGGCGCTGGCCTTCATCGTCGGCATCGCGGTGATGCTGCAGGGCGTTCGCGGGGTGATGATCCATCCGAGTCAGATGCGACCGAACTTCGCTTACCTCCGTCAACTGCTCGACATCGGCCTGCCGGCCTCCGTCGAGGTGACCGGCCGCTCGCTCTCGGTGAACCTGCTGCTCCTAGTGGTCGGGATGTTCCCGACGACCGTGGTGGCCTCGTTCGGGATCGGCGTCCGCGTCTTCTCGGTCATCTTCCTCCCCGCAATCGCAGTCGCTCGGGGTGTCGAAACGATGACCGGCCAGAACATCGGCGCGGAGAAGCCAGAGCGCGCCGGGGCGGCAGCGGACTTCGCTGCAAAGACGATGTTCGTCGTCCTCACGGCTATGGGCGCGATCGCGCTGTTCGCCGCCGAACCCATCGTGGCGGTCTTCACCAACGATCCGGCGGTAATCGAGGAAGGCGGCAACTTCCTGCGATACGTCGCGCCGAGTTTCGGATTCATCGGCGTGATGCGGGCTTACACGGGAAGCTTTCGGGGAGCAGGCAGGACACTCACCGCTGCCGCAATATCGGTCATAATGCTGGGACTCATTCGGATTCCCGTCGCCTACGGCGCCTCGCTCAGTTGGGGGGCAGAGGGAATCTGGCTGGCGTTCCCAATCTCCAACGTCGCGGGCGCGCTCATCGCCTTCGCGTGGTACCGTCGAGGCTCCTGGCAGACCGGATCCGTCCGTCGTCCGACCCCGGCCGACGACTGAGACCGGACGGGCCCCGAAGAGTCGAAACGGCGATTTTCGTCAGCAAGCGATAGCATCAACTCGGCGCGTAATCGGGTCGACCGAAGAACGGGTCGCCGCGAGAGAAAATTACAGTCGATCGTCGTCGAGACCGCCCGGGTCGGAAGCGGTGTCGAAGAGGTTGTTCTCCGCGCCGTCCATAAAGTCGTCACCGGGCTCGCTGTCGTCGACGACTTCGACGTTGTAGGCGTCGATACCCATACTCAGCAGCTCTTCGACGGCCTGTTCCTCGGTTACGAACTCCTCGTCGACTAACTGTTCGAACTCGCTCAGCAGTTCGTCCGGGAGCGTGACTTCGACGATTGGCATTGGGCACCTCTTCGTTCTCCTGGTACTTGAGTGGCAGGCTTCCGAGCACGGGAACTGGTCAGATACCCGATTGCTGACGGGGGCCGATCTCGGACTGGATGGGAAGGGGGCCGACTTCCTCCGAACGCCTGATTTCGAGCCTTCCATCGACCATCACTCACAAATTCCAGCAAGACCGAGAACACCAGCGAACATTCAAATGCTTTCGGAGCGTCACTTTCGTGACAATGGACCAAGACTCCCAGACAGTCACGGACAAGCAGAGGCAACTCTGGCCGCTCGGATTTCTCGGCTTTCTCTCGTTTATGGGATTTCAAGCCTTTGAGCGATCAGATCCGTTGTTTCTGTTCTGGTTCGCGTTCGCCGGGTTCTTTTCGTACTTCGGGTATCGCTGGAACCGGCTCAAATACCTCGGTCTGCTCGGGGTTCTCGGGTTCGTGATCGCCGTTCTTGGACTGCTGGGCGTTGTCCGGATCTGATCATCGACGCCCAACCGACGGGAAATTCAGAGAGTCAAGTTACACGGAAGGACACTATAGAGGGATCGGCGCACGCTGCAGAACAGTGAGGTACGCGCTCTCGTTCTTCGTTCTCGCCCGGTGACCAGCGACTTCTCACTGATCGAGTCGCCGGTGATGTCTTCTTCGAGATGAGTTCCGGAACTCTGGGGTGGCGGCTAAGAAGACCTCGGGTGGCGCGGAATATGTGCCAATACTATCCCTGTGGGACAATGTGCTCCTCGGATTTCTTCGACGGCGTCTCAGAACACCGTCGTTCCGAGCACAAGTGCGGATAGTAAACGCGAATATATCATATCTCTATTTATAGATGATATTTTATAATTATGCCTTTGGTGGCGGAGCCGTACAGACCTCCGTCAGCGGAATCGGGGTCGTGAATCCGGTACTATCTTTAACACGGAACACACCCAATTCGGCGTATGACCGAGAATTCCGATCCGACCCGTTCTAAGGTCGGACGACTCCTCAAGTCCCACGAGATGACCGCGGTGGGTCAGGAACTCGAAGATCGGTGGCTCGGTGACGGCTACGAAAGCCAGAGCCTCCGCTCGCTCGCGGACTGGTTCAACAAGCGGTTGCTCGCCGCGAAACTGGAGGATGCGGGTCAGAATCCGATCGACGGTGAGGTCGAAAACCTCTATCGGTTGCTCACGGCCGACGACGTCACCGCGGGAATGCGCGTGGACGCCGAGGCGGCACTCGAGCAGCAGGGCATCGACCCGGAGGACCTCCGATCGGAGTTCGTCTCTCACCAGGCGGTGTACACGTATCTCACCGAGTTCAGAGGCGCCTCGAAGGGGCGATCGTCGGAAAACCGAGTCGGGAGCGTCCGCACCACGATTCAGCGCCTCCAGAGCCGTCTCGTGGCCGTCGTGGAGAACAACCTCGCTCAGTTGCGAGACAGCGGGAAACTCGTACTCGGGGAGTTCAACGTGCTGTTAGACGTGCAGGTGCTCTGTGAGGATTGTGGAGCCAGTTACCCCGTCACGGACCTCCTCGAACGCGGCGGTTGTGACTGCGAGTCGACGACGACCGAGGCCGAAGAGTGAATCAGAGGCGTTCCCGTGGCCGGAAACTAAATCCACACAGATAGATCCGAGAGTTTCGAGTGAGTAGGGGATCAGATGGCTAATGCGAATACCAGGAACACCCCTCCTCGAACCATCAGCGACGCACGTGCTATCGTCGAGCCCCGGCGCGAGAGAACCGAGGACAGCGAAGAGCGGTCGAATAGTGAAATTCTATCCCCGGAAAACGAATCCGCGGCTTACCGGGAGATGCCAGAAGTTCTATTACAGTGTTACCTGCGTCATACCTGCGTCGACATAGGTGGTTGTGTCGATTGCAATGGTTCCGAGATTATCGAATCCGTTGGCAAATATATTCGGGGTGGGCCGAACGCAGCCGGTAGATCAAAATCAGCAATAGAGGCAGTGAAGCGCCGTATTTCGGATAGAAAACCGAGGTTCGTGACTGGTTTCAGGAATCGGCTCGATTTTCGGTCGGTGAGAGCCGAGTAAACGAGTGGGTAGCTGGTGTGATACGTCCGACCAATTCGGAAAATCTGGTAGTTCGATCTGTGGATTGGGCCATCCGTGAAGTATCTCACAAAAGAAAACGTAATATACGTGCATTCCTTCGCACCGGGTATGCCAGACTCCAGCGCGGACGACCCGTCGCTCCACAGAGTGGCGTCAGTCGGTGAACTCGAAGCCGGGGACTCGTCCGTCGTCGACGTCGACGGCGAACAGGTCGCACTGTTCCATTTGAACGACGAGTACTTCGCGCTCAGTAACGTCTGCCCGCATCAGGGCGGGCCGCTGGGACAGGGCCGCGTCGAGGACGAGTGCGTGTACTGCCCCTGGCACGGGTGGCAGTTCGACGTCGAATCCGGCGAACACGTCCAAGGCGACGACGTGGTTCCGACGTACGAGGTAGTGGTGGAAGACGGCGACATCCACGTTCGCGTGTGAGGGGTTTCTGACACGATAAATCGGGAATATTAAGTTCAGATCCTGCTATGAGGTAGCTATGGATCACGCGGTAATTGATGGCGAGTGGCACAGTGCGGAGTCCGGAGCCGACATCCGGGAGTACATCTCGGACGACGAGATGCGGGAAAACGAGAAGCAGGGCTATCTCGCGGGCCCCGAGGAGTGGGGGCCGATCCAGTGGGACGGCTGGGATCGGAGCGCGGGCGGTCGGACTGAGATCAACATCCACTCGCCGGATATCACGGACGCGGAGGACGTCGATCCCGTCCGGAAACAGCTCGGAATCGACACGGTCGTCTTCTCTCCCGGGCAGTTCCGGATGACCACGATTCCCGCACAGGACAAGCAGGTGATGTACATGCGGGCGTTCAACGATCTCACCGTCGATCGGTTCGCCCGCGGCGACGGGACGTATTACGCGAAACTCTACATCTTCGGCGATCACCCCGAGGAGAGCGCCGAAGAGATCGAACGCCACGGCGACAAGGACGGCGTCGTGGGCGCGATGATCACGGACGTCGGCCCCACGTTCCCGATGGGGCACAAGAGCTACGAGCCGATCTACGAGGCCGCTGAGAAGCACGACCTCCCGATCATCCTCCACTCGACCACGGGAATCGTTCCGGGGTTCCCCATCGCCGGAATGCAGCCGAAGAACTTCGCGGAGTTCCACACGCTCGGACACACGATCCCGAAGATGTGGCACGCGAACAGTCTGATTCTCCGCGGTATCGTCGAGAAGTACGACGTCGACTTCGGCTTCTGGGAAGGCGGCCTCTCGTGGATCCCGGCGCTGGGAGAGCGCCTCGACCGCGAGTATCTCGAACGATCCAGCGAGTTCGCCGACCTGTCACAACTCCCGAGCGAGTACCTCTCGGAGTTCTACTACGGCACGCAACCCCTACCAGAGGAGGCGACGAAGATGGTCGACGTCGTCGACCTCATCGAACGGGCGGACCTCGAAGATCAGGTGCTGTACTGCTCGGACCGTCCGCACCAAGACTTCGACGCGCCCGCGGCGGTCGATAATGTCGAAGGGCTGACTGACGAACAGAAGCATAAGATATTCGAACATAACGCTCGCGAGCTGTTCGGTATCTGATCGTCGCGGTCGCGACTGACGCCACGGGAAGCGCTTCCGAGGCAGTCACCCGCACGCGACCGAGACAACGCTAAAACCGGTGGGTCACCACCGTCCGAACGACGATGACACTGGACTACCCCACCTTCCTCGTCAATTTCAAACTCTACGCGGGAACGGCCGGCGAGGAAGGCCTCGACCTCGCTGAGACGATCGCGTCGGTGACGGAGCGGACGGGCGCGTCTCTGGCCGTCGCTCCGCAGACGCCGGACCTCTACCGAATCGCCTCGGAAACCGACCTCCCGGTCGTCGCCCAGTCCGTCGATGCGGTGAACGCGGGGCGAGGGACCGGCAAGGTCGCCCTCCCGACCGTCGCGGCAGCCGGGGCGGACGGGGTCCTCGTCAACCACCCGGAGTCCCCACAGACGCTCTCTGAAATCGAATCGATCGTCGAGAGCGGTAAAGATCAGGGCGTCGAATCGATCGTCTGCGTCGACAGCGTCGAGACCGGTCGCGCGGTGCTCGCGTTCGACCCCGACTGCCTCCTGTTCGAGAAGCCCGCAGACATCGGAACGGGGCGCTCGCTCCCGAGGACTGCCCCCGAGCGCGTGGAGGCGTTCGTCTCGATGGTGGAGGAAACGAATCCCAGGACCCGTGTCCTTCTCGGTGGGGGGATCAGCTCGTCGGCCGACGTGGAGGCGGCCCTGAAACTCGGTGCCGACGCGGCCGGCGCTGCGTCAGCGTTCGTCGACGCGACCGATCGGGAGGCCTGGCTTTCCGAGGTCGCTGAGACGCTGGTCTCGGAGGCTTCCGCGGACAGTCGGCGATAGGCGTTGGAGGACCGATCAGGTTCGACGAACCGCCCCGGGATCGAACGACGCTGCACGCGCCGAGTGTGTGAGACAACACCCACTCTTATGCGAAGAGTGCGCCAACCGATTCGGTATGAAACTCACGGCAGAGGAGATCGACATCGGCACTCGGACGCCGACGGTGTTGCTCAACTCGACCGACGCGAGCGAACTGGGCGCACATCCGCTCGATCGCGTTCGGATCCGCCACGGTCCCGACGTGGCGACCGGGATCGTCGAGATCACCGACGAACTCGTCGCACCCGGACTGCTCGGCGTCACGCGCCAAATAAGCCACATTACGGGTGACGTCGAGATAACGCTCGCCTCGAAACCGGATTCGGCGGCCTACATCACGAAAAAGCTCGACGACGTCGAACTCGAACACGACGAGATTGCGGCCGTCGTCCGCGACATCAACCACGACCTGTTGAGCGACGTCGAACTCGGGGCGTTCGTCTCCGGTCTGTACGCCCACGGCCTCTCGCGGGCGGAAATTATGAACCTCACCGACAGTATGGTCGACATCGGTGAGACGATCGAGTGGGACCGGAAGCCGATCGTCGACAAACACTCGATCGGCGGCGTCGCCGGCAACCGCGTCACGCCGATCGTCGTCCCGATCGTCGCCGCGGCGGGCGTGCCGATTCCGAAGTCCTCCTCGCGTGCGGTGACGTCGGCGGCCGGAACAGCGGACACGATGGAGGTGTTCTGCGACGTTTCGTTCTCCGTCAGCGAGGTACGGGAACTCGTCTCGAAGACTAACGGGTGTATGGTCTGGGGCGGTGCGGTCAACCTCTCCCCGGTCGACGACAAGATCATCCGCGCGGAGACTCCCCTCTCGCTGGATCCCCCTGGGCAGGTCATCGCATCGGTGCTCTCGAAGAAGAAGAGCGCGGGCGCGACCCACGTCGTCATCGACCTGCCGTACGGGGAGGGTGCCAAGGTCGAAAGCCTCCACGAGGCCCGCGAGATGGCCGAGGACTTCACGCGCGTCGGAGCGAACCTGGGAATGGAGATCGACTGTGCGATCACGCGGGGCGAACAGCCCATCGGACGGGGGATCGGACCGGTGCTGGAGGCACGAGACGTTCTCGACGTCCTCTCGGGGGATGGGCCGGCAGATCTCAGATCCAAGAGCGTTCGACTCGCGCAGATCCTGCTCGACGCTGCCGGGGTCGACGAGACAGCGTCGGGCCTCGTCGAACGCGGCGCGGCGGAATCGAAGTTCCGCGAGATCATCGACGCGCAGAACGGAGACCCGGACGTGTCGCGGGAGGACCTCTCGCCCGGGAGACACCAAGAGACTGTATATGCCGACCGCGACGGCGTCGTCACCCACGTCGACAACAAGCTCGTAAACGAACTGGCCCGCCGCGCTGGCGCCCCGAAAGATCACGGTGCGGGCGTCTATCTCCACTGTCGAGCGCGCGACGAACTGACCCAGGGGGACCCGCTTCTCACGCTGTACGCCGAAAAGCGCGAGAAACTAGACCAGGCACAATCGTTCTGGGCGGAGAAGGCACCGGTCAGGGTTCACGAATCCGGGGAAGTGGTGATCGAACAGTGGTGAGGACCGCCGCGAAGTAATCGCCCAGTCACCGGCGCTACAGACCCATCTCCGCTCGAAGCTCCGACCGAACCCGCTCGGCGGTCGATTCGAGGCCCTCGCTGACTTCCACGGGGTACGCCGCGGGATCCTCGATGGCTCGAACGTCACGAGGCAGTCGTTCGAGGGTCGCTAACGTCCGCTCGCGGCTCTCGTCGAGCGTCGGGAACTCGTAGACGACATCGCCGTTCGTGACGACGTCAACGAGCAGCCCCCGCCCCCCGATCGCCTCGTCGGCCCCCGCGAGGACGTCGCGCTGGAACGTCTCCTCGCCGAAGCGGTGGACGCGTTTCGCCCCGGGATAGGTCACTTTTCCCTCCGAGAGCTTCATACTGGGTTGCATTTCGCCGTTCTCTTCGGCGGCGACCAGTTTGTACACGGGATTCAGGGTCGGTGCGTCGTCGCTCGTCGTCAGCGACGTCCCGGGACCGAACCCGTCGGCGACGCCGTCGTCCTCGAAGAAGGAACGGAGGAAGAACTCGTCGACTCCCGAGGAGACGAAGACGTCCATACGCTCCGGGAGGACGTTCCTCACCTCCTGGGAGAGGGCCGCCAGATCGCCGGAGTCGAGACGAACTCCCCGGACGTCGACGCCTCGCTCGTCTGCGACCGCCACGGCGGTTTCCGCACCGGCGACGGTGTCGTACGTGTCGATCAGGAGGACCGCCTCCTCGCCGTACACGTCGACGAACGTCTCGAAGGCGGCCCGTTCGCTCGGGAAGCTCTGGACCCAGGAGTGGGCCATCGTGCCGTACACCGGAACCTCGAAAATCGAACCGGCGGCCTCGTTGGCGGTCCCGTCGACGCCGCCGACGTACGCCGCGCGGGCGGCTTTGAGGCCGGCGTCGGTGCCGTGCGCTCGCCGCCCACCGAAATCGACGAGTTGCTGGTCGTCGCCCCGCCGGCGAACCACGTCTCGCATACGAGCGGCCTTCGTCGCGATCAGGCTCTGAAACCCGATCTGATTCAGCAATAGCGTCTCGAACAGCTGCGCCTGATCGATCGGGGCGGTTACTTCCAACAGTGGCTCGTTCGGGAAGACTGCGGTCCCCTCCGGAACGGCGCGGATGTCGCCGGTGAACTCGAAGGCTGCCAGGTATTCCAGGAACGCCTCCGGAAACCCCTCGTCGCGGAGGTGAGCGAGCTGGTCGGCGCCGAACGTGAGGTCCTGCACGTACGCGATGGCCTGCTCCAATCCCGCGGCGATCACGTACCCGCGGTTGGTAGGCAAGGACCGAAAGAACAGCGAGAACGTCGATTTCGGCGTGTGCTCGGCCTCTCGGTACCCGCGCATCATCGTCAGTTCGTACTGGTCCGTGAACAGACTGAGATCCGCGGGCGAGAGGTGGCCGAACCGAGGAGCGGAATGAGTTCTCATACTAATGTATACGGATCGGTCGACAAGTTTCTGTCGGGGGCGGAACGTGATACCGGACCAAACCCTCCGCGGAGACCGACGCCTGGCATCGCGACGGCCGCGCCCGCGAGGGCCAGACTGATCACGTCCGATGCCGTACCCGGACGTATGTCCATCCGGGTCGAAACCGACGAACGCGTGGAGATACGCGACGTGACCGCTGACGTCTCGCGGGCGATTTCGGACGGCGTCTCGGAAGGAGTGTGCACCGTGTTCGTTCCACACACCACCGCTGGCGTCGTCGTCAACGAATCGGAAGGCCGACTCATAGCGGACGTCGAGCGAGTGCTCGAGGGCCTCGTGCCGCGCGGAGACGGGTACGAGCACGACTCGATCGACGACAACGGCGACGCCCACCTGCGGGCGATGCTTCTCGGAACCAGCGTTTCGATACCGATCGAGAACGGCAGTCCGGCCCTTGGAACGTGGCAGTCGATCCTGTTCGTGGAGTGCGACGGGCCGCGATCACGCTCGCTGGAAGTGGTCACCGTCTCCGCCGAAGGGATCGACTGACGTCGCGTGCACCCCGGGAGTTGCCGCCGCGGGTTTTTCCGGCAGATTCACGCGCGGTAGTTGCCGCTGCCGGTTTCGAGGTCGCCGACCGCGACCTGCCACCCCGACTGCGGGCCGCGCAACTCCACGAACGTCCGGTCTCGGTATTCGTTGCCGTTCCAGCCGCCCGAGAACCACTCGTTGCGACCGTAGAGTGTCGCGGCGACGGATACGCTGGTCCCCTCGGCAGCGCCATAGTCTGCGTACACTCGGCTTTGGTAGCTGTAACACCGCTGGGTGTCGAAGTACTGCGACGGGCACTCGATCCGGGTTCGGTCGTACCGGGGAGCGAGCACCGGTTCCGTGCCGAACGGATCGGCGGTGTCGATGGACTCCTCGGCGGTCATCGTCACCGTGAAACTGAAGCTTCCGTCGTGGGAGACCCCCATCGATGGATCGTCGGAGTCGTACTCGGCAGCGTCGATCGGCTCCCGCCAGCCCATCGTCTCGTTTTCGACCTCGCGGTAGTAGTACTGCGAAACCTCGATTCGGTCGGCGGAGATCTCGATCATCCGCCCGTGTTCGGTCTCGACGAGTGCATACGAGAAGTTCACCGGCGACGGTCCCTCGCCAGGAGCGACGCCCGGGGTGTCGCGATCGTATCGAACGTCTTCGACGAACACGTCAGAGAGGTGGACGTCGTCGGTGTCAGTCGGAGCGGGGACGTAGAACGTCGGTTCCCGAAGCGTTCCGTCGGCCTCGACGGTCACTTCGTACTCGTAGGTGCTCTCGTAGCTCGCGTCGGCGCGGTCCTGGCCGACAACCCACAGTCCTCCCAGGAGGAGCCCGAAGACCACGACGACGGCGAGTACTCCGAGACCGACTGCTCGCCAGTGTCGGTCCGTCCCCGGTTTCCGTCTGAAAAACGCGTAGCTTCCGACCGCGACGGCGGCGCCGGCGACGACGCCGACCGGCAGTCCGACGAGCGCCGACGGCCAGATCAGCGGATCGAGGACGGCGGTGACTGCGACGGCGACGACCGCGAACGTCGCCACACCGGCGATCACGCTCCCGGTGATGGAGAGAATAGTAGAACCACGCCCGCCGCTCTTCATCGCGCCGGTGTCTGCCTGACCGCGTCGTCGGTGTGTCGCCTCGAGTATGCCGCCGAGGGCTCCGCCGACAGCCGCCACCAGAATCTGCCCGACGACCGCCCCGAGCGAAAGTGCGGTCGCGATGGCGAGTCCGGCGAGCGGCGCATCCGCCACCGACGGGAGCAGCGTACCCAGCCGGACCGCCAGTACGATTCCCGAGAGCACGGCTCCGAGAAGCGCCATCAACACGCCCGCGATCGCGCCTGCGACCGCGCCGCCCCGGGCGTCCCTCCGTTCGAGATACCCCGCGACGCCACCCCCAATGAGCGGCGCAACGAGCAGTACCAGCGGGACGACTCCGAGGACGACGCCCGCGATCCCCCCGATGATCCCGTTTCGGACGGTTCCGCGAGCGATCGAATCCATACCACTAAATTGTCTCTCAGTTATCTTAATCACCCCCGTTCAGTACTTCGAGGATCAGTCGGTCGCGTGGTGACGGTCGTCCCCGACCCGCCACAGTGCCGATCCCCCCGGCTCTCGATCAGCCTGTGCGATAGAAGACTTTTGATACCTGCCCACACGCTGTGACGTAAGATGAACGCGTTCGGTTCGATAGTCCTCGCCACCTTCGGCATCAGTCTGACAGCGTGGATCGGACTCCTGGCCCTGTACTTTCGCGAGGAGTTACTGGAGCGGATACTCCTGGGATTGGTCGCCTTGGCTGCGGGGAGTCTCCTGGGTGGCGCGTTCTTGCATCTGCTCCCCAGCGCGATCGCGGAAACGGGACCGGACGAGACGGTCCCCCTGTTCCTGTATCTCCTCGGCGGGTTCTGTTCGTTCTACGTCCTCGAACAGTTCCTCCACTGGCACCACCAACACACTGCGACCCACGAGCGTCAGCCCATCTCGTATCTCGTGCTGGTCTCGGACACGATCCACAACTTCATCGACGGCCTCGTCATCGCCGGGTCGTTTCTGGTGGGAGCGCAGATCGGAATCGTCACCACGCTCGCGATCGCGCTTCACGAGGTTCCGCAGGAGATCGGCGATTTCGGCGTCCTGGTCTACGGCGGATTCGAGCGCCGTCGGGCGCTGGTACTCAATTATCTCACGCAATCGACCGTCGTCCTCGGCGGCGTTACCGGCTTCTTCCTCGGCGACCTGATCACCGGGGTACCAGCGGTTCTGTTACCGTTTGCGGCGGGAAATTTTATTTACATCGCGAGCTCCGATCTGATTCCGGAGATCAAGCAGGAGGAGGATCTGCTCCGGTCCAGCCTTCACTTCTTGGTGTTCCTCACCGGAATCGCGCTGATGTTCGGGATCAGAGTCCTCCGGGGAGTCCTGGGTTGATCCACCCGACGCCGACAGTGCGACTGGTCTAGCAGAGGTTCGTCCGTCGACTACGCGTCACATAATCGTTGACCTCATCGATTCCAGTGGGTGGTCGAGAGCAGAGCAAGTGCCGCTGACGATCGCAAAAAATAACCGACGCGGGGACTACTCGCTTTCGATCTCGATCTTACGAGCCTCTTTGACTTCGAGTTTCGGAACCGTGATCGTCAGCACGCCGTTCTTCATTCGAGCGGACACGGCCTCCTTGTCGACTTCGTCAGGGAGTCGGATCGACCGCTCCGTAGACTTGTGACGCCGTTCTTGCCGGAGGTACTCCGCCTCTTCTTCCTCGATTTCTTCCTCGTGTTCTGCCTGGATTCGAAGCGTGTGATCCGTGACCTCGATCTCGACGTCGTCGCGTTCGAAGCCGGGCAGATCGACCGTCACGACGAACTCGTCGTCGTGGTCGACGAGGTCCACCGCCATCGATTCGGCTTGCGAAGACCACTGTCCGAAGGGTCTATCGGACTCCCACATCCGAGATGCTTCGTCGAACTGACGGCTCATCCGTTCGAACAGGCGTTCCATCTCCTCGAAGGGGTTTCTTCGTGTGCTCATACTTGCCTCCGATTGGAAATACGGTGAACGAAATGAAATATCATCGGGTCGATTCCCGCGGCGTCGGATCACCTGCGCCCTCTCGACTACGTCCCGCAGTGACTTCCGGGGGGCGCGTTGGCGTAGCGCCCCCGCCTCGCGCGAGCGGTCAGATCGGGACGACGAGGTACGTCGCGATCAGATACGCGACTAAGAGCACGCCAAACGCCGTATGCGCGACTCGGATGACGCCGCGCCACCGACCTCGCGGCGGGTAACCGTATCGTTCGGCGAGCAACACGACTCCGGTGACGAGTGTCAACACGGCGTGGGCGACGGTGGTCGTTGCGAGTCCCCGGTGGCTGAAGACGACTTCGGTCATTGTGCTCGCCCTCCGATCGGAAAGATGTACAGCGGTCGCTGGGTCGCCGGAGCCTCCAAAATGTCTCGGACGCGGTCGTCGCGAAAGGCGCCGATCGAGACGGTCGCCAAGCCGAGCGACTCCGCCTGCAAATAGAGATGCTCACCGGCGTGACCGGCCTCCATCGGGACGTACCGCCGTCTCCCGCGCTCCCCGTACTTTCCGGTCGTTCGCTCGTCGACAGCGCACAGGACGATGTCGACCGCTGCCTCCTCGACGGCTTCCTGGTCGATCGCGGCTGCTCGCAGCTCGGGCTGCACGTCACCGGTCCTCCCGCGGCCGAGTTCGTGTCGTCCCGGTCGGTAACGATAGACGCCACTCTGGAGTCCCTCGACACCCTGAGACCCGACCACGACGTACACCTCGAGGGGATACAGCGCGCCTGCGCTCGGCGCGGCCCTGAATCCCCGTGCCCGGTCGGTCACGCCCTGGGTCGCCCAGAGCAACTGCCCGAGTTCACGGCGTTCGAGCGCGCGGTCGCTGTACGTCCGCCGGGAGCGCCGATCCGCAATGGCTTCCTCGACCGAGACGGCGCTCTGCTCTCGCGGCGTCGGAAGCGAAATTGACCCATCGGCTTGCCAACCGTTTCCCCCGTCGGGTCGCACGATTTTGAACGCGCCGAACACGAGGTTTACCACCAGCGACAGACCGGCAACGGCGAGTAATGTGAGTGCTGTTCGACGTGAGGGACGTTCGAGCGTCATATGCTAACAGTGTTCGTTGAATACGAAAAATCCAGGCCCGGTTCCGGATGGGCGAGATCGGTTCGGTGAAAGAAGACGCGAGGGAGACACTTTTTACTCGGTCCCAGGCGACTATCGGGTATCAGATGCTCCTCGAAGGCGGCGGGTTCCTGCTGGGTCTGACGCTACTCCTCGTGGGAGCCGACCGAACCGTCGACGCGGCCGCCGAACTGGCTCTGTACTACGGCCTTTCGACGTTCTTCATCGGAGTCACGATCGTCTCCATCGGCACCTCGATCCCGGAGATGACCACCTCGATCTACGCCGCACTCTACAGTGCAGGTGATCTTCTGGTCGGCAACATCGTGGGCTCGGAGACGGCGCAGATCACGCTCGCGATCGGGGTCGTCGCTCTCATTGCACGCATCGAGGCCGAGCGGAAGAACGTCCTCGTATACGGCGGGGCGATGGTCCTCGCGATGATCATTATGATACTCGTTCTCGAAGACGGCGAAATCATTCGCTCGGAGGGCTTTCTGATGATGATCGCCTACGTCGCGTTCATCCACGATCTGTACTCGCACGAGGGGGGAGAAGAGGTGACCACGGAAGTGGTCGAAGAGCGCGCACCACCCAGGAAAGCGGTACCGTGGATCGTCGCGGGGATCGCACTCGTGGTCGTCGGCGGTCACCTGATGGTGACCAACGGCGTCGCGATCGCTCGCCTCATCGGCATTCCCGAGTTTCTCGTCGGACTGCTGACCGGGCTCGGAACCACGACGCCCGAGATCGCCGTCGCGGGCCTCGCGGCGAAGCGAGGTGACGCCGGCATCTCGGTCGGATCGCTACTCGGGAGCAACATCACCGATCCCGTGTTCTCACTGGGCATCGGCGCGCTCGTCGCCGACGTGGCCGTCACCAGCCCCCAGGCCGTCTTCGTCTCGACCGGGTACATGCTCTTCGTCTCGCTCGTCGTCCTGGGAGTGATGTACTGGCGACGAGGAATCGGCCGACGGGGAGCGGTGGTCTGTGTGCTCCTCTATCTCCCCTCCTTCGTTCTCTTTTAACCGTCGTCTCGGATCATTGGCCGGCTTCGGCAAGTCGGACGAACTGCTCGTCGCTGAGGGAGATCTCGCCGGCAGCGAGATCCGCCTCCAACTGATCGACGGTTCGCGCTCCGACGATGGGAGCCGTGACGGCCTCGTGCTCCAGTAACCACGCGAGCGCGACCTGCGTGGGAGTCGCGTCGACCGCGTCGGCCACGGACCTCACTTCGTCGAGGACCGCGAAGTTCGAGTCGATAAGGTATCGCTCCCCGAACTCGGGTTCCCGCGCCGCCCGGGAGCCGGCCGGCGGTTCGACGTCTCGCTGATATTTTCCCGTGAGGAAGCCGCCGGCGAGGGGACTCCAAGGAACCACAGCGAGACCGTACTCGCGGCACATCTCGAGATAGTTCCCCTCGATTTCCCTGTCGACGAGGTTGTACCGGGGTTGCGCGACCGTGAACGGTTCGTATCCCTCTCGACGGGCGATTTCGTTGGCCTTCGCGACTTTCCACGCGTTGGGACGCTGCGTCGACGTACCGAGGTAATCCACGCGCTCGTCTGCGACGAAGCGATCGAGCGTGCGCATAAACTCCTCTGCGGGCGTATCGTCGTCCCAGCGATGGATGTACAGCAGATCGAGGTAGTCCGTTCGCAAGCGATCGAGAATGGCGTCGAGTTGCCGGCGAAGATGTCGCCGGTTCAGCCCCCGCGCGTTCGGATTGTCTTCGTTGGTCGGCCAGTAGATCTTGCTGGCGATCACGTAGTCCTCGCGCTCGCGGTTCTGGAGCCAATCACCGATCAGTTCTTCGGCGAAGCCATCGCCGTACGAATCGGCAGTATCGATGAAGGTGCCGCCGTACTGCTCGTAGGTATCGAGCAAATTGTACGCTCGCTCCCGTTTGATTTCGACCTCGCCCTCGTGCGTCTCCCGCCCGAACCGCCACGTACCGATCGCGAGTTCGCTCACTTTCAGGCCCGTTCGTCCGAGTGGAACGGTGTCGAGTACCATACGCTGATCTACCCGGAGCGCGAGTATAAAGCGTCTGTCCGAGCGGCCGCCGCGGCGACGGATCAGACAGGTCTCAGACAGGCGGGCGTGCGAGGTGCAAATGTTGGGTGGTCTCAGATCGAACATCTCAAGAGGCGAACGCGGTCTGACGAGAGAGGTCAGGTTCGCGAACCGGCGAGCGCGTACCACCCCAACGCGGCGAGGACCGAGCCGATCAGGCCGGCGACGACGTCTGCGGGTTCGAACGACCGTCCGGGGACCAATTTCTGGAGCCCTCCGGTCACGAGACTGAGCAGTGTCGAGATGCCGACCGCGAGAAGAGCCGCTTCCCGGTCCGGACATCGGTTAGCCCCGAAAGCCTCGGCGAGTGCAACCGCGTAGCCCGCGTGTCCAACGAGATGCAGGAACTTGTCCGGACCCACGTATTTCCATTCTGCGTGCCGTCGAAGCGGTGAAGGCACGATCGACGCGAGGAGGAGGATGCCAGTCGAATAGGCAACAGACCTCCACGGAGAGTCGGGGAATCGGTTTCGCATATGCACGCATAGGTCTCGTCACATTTGGATCTCGGGGATCCTCACCGATCGAACTCGAACGCTGAACCCCTCCGCACGGCCCCAATTTCCGAGCGCGCTACGGGTGCCACTCAACGGTCCCGTCGGTCGCCTCGTCGTCAGTCGCTCATCCGGGAAGCCCTATCGCTCGAACTTGAGATCTCGTTCGGGGGCTTCGGCGACGACCCACCAATGCAGGTCTTCTTTGGGATGGCGGCGCTCAACGTGATCTTTGAATTGGTCCCCTGTTTCGAAATCCTTGCCACAGAGATTACACCGGTGATGGCGTTTCGACACCATAGCTCGACGTTCGGCGTCGGTAGTACTGGATTCTTGGGCGACACCCGCTGCGTCCGACCCTCGATAGCGAGCGGCTGTGGAATACTGTGCGGCCTCGTCCGCAGGAACGCTCGACATCCGCGTTGTCTCACCCGCCTCCGACACACCTTCTTTACGCCGCAGCCTGTACGTACGAACCGTCGTGTACGAGAACATTCTCCTCCCCACCGACGGCAGCGACGGAACGGCAGGGGTCGCCGAGCACGCGGTCCACGTCGCTCGGCTGGCTGGCGCAACGTTGCATATCCTCCACGTTGTCGACACGTCAGTAGTCCCGCTCGATGCACACAGTCGGGGAATCTACGACGAGATGGAAGCGACAGGTCGCGAATCGGTCGAGAAGATTCGCGACCGGGCACTGGACGTCGGAATCGATTCCGTCACCACCATTCGCCAGGGGACACCGTTCCGAGAAATCCTCGACTACGCCGAGGAAAACGAAGTCGACCTCGTCGTCATTGGAACACACGGCCGGACCGGCCTGCAACGAACGGTTCTCGGCAGCGTCGCCGAACGGGTGGTACGGCTCTCGGACGTCCCGGTGCTCACGGTGCGGACCGCGCCCCATGAAAGATGAACCGATCGTTCTGCTCCCTGACCGGGTTACATCTTCGTACGACTCTCCCGAGTCCCGCCCTGCGGGAGTCAGTGTCGGACCCGCAGTGGATTCGCCGTCTCGGTTCCCGGGCTCAGTCGGAACCCGATTCCGCGGACACGGTGCTCATAAAACAGCTGTTCGCTAAAGAGGGCGTTTCACGCGGAGGAGTCGGGTTCGGTGGTCTGATCCGCAACGTTCAGCGACGAAACGAAACTCCCAATCAGTCCGAACAGCCCGATCCCGAGTGAAGTGAGAACGATACTGTTCGAGGTGCCGTACCCGCTGGCTTCGATTTGAACGGCCCACAGCATCAACACGATACTGAACAGGAGGACGTCTCTTGACAAAGACATACATCACCTGCTACCAGCGAACGGTTTAGCTTTCCCGGTCGCCTCCCTCACGGCGAGACCACTCCCGAGCGTCGTTGCTGGCAGAATCGGAAGTGAGACTTATTGCGTTCGTGATCGAAGCGTTCGAATCGAGTCCAGATGGCAACAACGGCCGAGGAGAACAAGCGTATCGTCCGTCGTATCCGCGAAGAGATCGAGGAACAGGGGAATCTCGACGCAATCGACGAGATATTCGCCGAGGACGTGGTGGTGCATACGCCGATGGGGGAGTTCAGTGGCCGGGAGGCGATCAAAGAGATGTACGAAAGTGACCGCGAGGGGTTTGCAGACTCAACGGAGACGATTCACGACATCGTCGCGGAGGGCGATACCGTCGCGATCCGACTGACTGAGCGCGGCACCCACGAAGGTGAGTTTATGGGAATCGAGCCGACTGGCAAGGAGTTCGAGATACAGACGACGGCGTTCTTCCGGCTGGAGGATGGGAAGATCGCCGAGTGGTGGATGCAACCGGACACCCTCGGGCTCGTCCAACAGCTCGGCTTAGACCCCGAGGATCTCAGTGCGGCTGTGCAGGCCGACGGCGACTGAACCCGGGTCCCCGCCGCTTTACAGGTCGAAACTCGAGAAGTTCGTCCATCGTGGCAAGCAGAACTGGGATCTTCTCAGTCGTCGGACGTCAAGTAGGCCTTGGCCTCGCTGTCCGAGACCTGTCCGAAGGAGTCGTAGAACTGCCCCACTGCTCTGAAGTGCGGCGGCGTCTCGACGCAAATCACTTCGTCGGCCTCGCCGGTGAGCCGGTCGACCGTATCCGGCGGGGCCACCGGCACGGCCAGAACGACCCGTTCGGCGCCCTGGTTTTTGACCTGTCTGAGACATACTATCGTCGTCGCCCCCGTTGCGATCCCGTCGTCGACGATGAGCACCGTCTTCCCGCGTAATTCCAGCGGAGGCCGACCGGCTCGGTACCGTTCCACCTTCTCCAGAGCAGCCGCCCGTTCGCTTTCGATTCCTTCGTCGATGTAGGTCTCTCCGACGCCCAGGTCGCGGATCGTCGATTCGTTCAGCCAGACGGTTCCGTCACTCGCGACGGCGCCGATTGCGAGCTCCGGGTTACCCGGTGCGCCGAGCTTCCGTGCCGCAACGATATCCAGTGGCACGTCTTGAGCGTCCGCGACCGCGCGGCCCACGGGGAGTCCACCACGCGGAATCGCCAGGACGATGTCCGCTTCGACGTCGTGGTCGTCGAGCACGTCGGCTAACTTCTGACCGGCGTCGGTCCGATTTTTGAACATAACAATCTCATCCTCCGGTTCGCGCTCGTATTCGTTCGGGGACCAGCCAATTGAACCATTCGGCGAGGCGGCTGTCGAAGTGGTATTTTTTAGGATGGCGGAGAGCGCGATTTCGGCGCAGTGTGACCCCCGCCGGATCCTCGTCTTCCGGGAGGAACGTTAACAGTCACCGACGTCGTTGAGTCGACTATGGTCGACCAGAGAGACGACCTCCTCGACATACCGATCGACGAGGTCGAACTCGAAGGCGAACTCGTCCTGCCGGATGGCGCGACCGGGCTGGTAGTGTTCGCGCACGGGAGCGGGAGCAGCAGGAACAGTCCGCGCAACAAGTTCGTCGCCGAGGTGCTTCAGTCACACGGTCTGGGGACGTTACTCTTCGATCTGCTCACCGAGGCGGAGGATCAAGAGTACGAGACTCGGTTCGACATCGATCTCTTGACCGAACGGCTGCTCGCGGCCACCGAGTGGCTTCGCCGACGTGAGGAGACACGTGAACTGAATCTGGGCTATTTCGGATCGAGCACCGGCGCGGCGGCCGCCCTACGCGCTGCGGCCCACCGCGGTGACGATGTCGGAGCCGTGGTGTCGCGTGGGGGACGCGTCGATCTCGCGTCGGAACAGTTGCCGGAGGTGGCAGCCGCAACGCTGTTCATCGTCGGTGGCGCCGATACGCAGGTGCTCGAACGCAATCGCGAGGGACTCGATGAACTCACGTGCACGAAAGAACTGGAGGTGGTCGAGGGGGCGGGTCACCTCTTCGAGGGCCCGGGCGAACTCGAAACGGTCGCCGAACTCGCTGCCCAGTGGTTCGGGAGTCACCTCTCGTGAGAACGGCCGTAAAGTCCACCACGGAAGTCTCGCATCCCGATTCCAGTCAGGGTCGCTCCCGACCGAAATCGGCATGTCTCACCGTTCCCGGAGATTGCACACTGGGTGCGACCCTGAAACGGGTAGTGTTTAGTTTGGAGCATTGAGCCAGGTAGCAAATGCTTGGAGCCAATTTTCAGCAGTTTCAGGCTGTACGTGGCTGAAACAGTTGGAAAACGACGAAGTCCGACGCTTAAATTCTCGAAAAATTCGCTCGATGGCGTTCCGATTTCCATTTCGTTCAGTTTGAAATCGGAGCCCAGCTCTGGCCAGCGCAGTTTGGAGGTGTTGAGCACCATCGACCAGAAACACAGCAGATTCGACGTTGTGTTTCTGGCGAAGTTCTCGGAGAAAGATCTCGGTTAATGCGGTCGTTGTCGTCGCAAACAGCCGCAGATGCAGCAACTCGTTTGTGTCGGGATCGGCCGCGGCGTACAGCCAGAATTGCTGATCGTTGATCCGAATCACAGTTTCGTCTACGGCAACGTGATTCGGGCTTCGACCCTCTGCAGGCTGTAAATCGGCCTTTTGGACCCAATCGTGGATGGCTTTGCGAGATCGTTCGACACCCAGTTCTTCGAGGACAGAGACGGTATTCGACAGCGACAACCCTGCTAACTGCAGTTGAATACCAAGCTTCATCGCACGCTCGGGTGTCCGCTGTCGTTCCACAAAATCCAAATCAATCCAGTCTGTACATCCACTGAGGCGGTTGATTTTTGGCATAGAGCACCACAAAATCACACCGCCTCACTCTTCATCCTTAACTAAACACGACCCTGAAACGCGAGCAAACCTCTTTGTGCCAATAGAACCGATGCGTCGTATGGTGGAGCTTTACGTCGACCAGATTATGTCACGACCCGTCGAGACGGTCAGCCCGACGACAACGCTCGGCGATGCGGCAGAGACGATGATCAGACACGACGTCGGCGCCGTCGTCGCCGTCGACGATTCCAACGGATTCGAGGGGATTCTCACGGCGACAGATTTCGTGCTGCTCGCTATGGAGGGGAGCACAGCGTCGGACGTGACGGTGGCTGAATCGATGCGAACCGACGTGGTCACGACCCAGCGTACCGCACCCGCGACCGACGTCGTCGACGCGATGCTCGAAGAACTGATTCATCACGTCCCGGTCGTCGACGGAAACGAGGTCGTCGGGATGGTCACGACGTTCGACCTTGCGGCGTATCTGGGACGGTCACTCGAACCCTGAGTGCGTCGGGGCGCTTCCACCGGCGGGCGCAGAAAGGGGTAGCTTCACATCGCGCGGAGCGGCGGTGAGTCCGCGGGAGCGCACCGCTCGCCTCGAGGCGGTCGCTCCTCCGCGAGACCGGCGAGGTTTGACCCGCTGGAGGGACAGCGTGAATCGGCTGGAGATCTGAGCCACATACATTGACCGACGGCCCGAAACGAGAGTTAGAAACCTGTTACCGTGGAGAAAAACGAACGTTCCGAATTAAGCGGTTCCTATAAAATAACAATAGTACAGCTGTTACACGCGATCAAGTGAATGTCGCATCGAGTGGTAAAAACTACCTAACCCGTGTACGTTTCTGATTCGAGGCTGGAGAGGAATCTCAGGGTCCGGGAGCGAGACCGACCGGCGTCCCGCGGACGAAACTCTCCACGAGTAGGACGTACATCGCCTGACTCCACTGGAGATTCGAGTTCCACCTGACGCCGCCGTCGCCGTCGACACGCTCCGGGAGCAATCCCGCGTCGGTGCGCCAAGTCCGACTGTCTTCGTGAATGAATTTCTCGACGGCGTCGGGGTCTACGCCGCACTGCCACCGCACCATATCGGCGTAGGCTTCACAGATTGGCCATCCTCCGTCCTCGGCGGTTTCCGTGGGCGTGTAATCGTCTCCGGGATACCGGCCCACGCACGGTGTTCCGTCGGCCCGCCAATACGGATTCTCGGCGTGCATCACCGTTTTCTGCATTTCCTCGCTGTCGGCGTCGACGACGTTCCACGGCCAGGAGGCAGTGAACGCCGCGGCGTCGGGGCGTCTGTCGGGGCGCGGATTGTCCACTCCCTCCGGTCGATCAGCCGTGACGTAGTGGCCGCCGAGGAGTCCGTCGCGCTTGAAACAGTACGCGTCGAAGTTCCCGGCCCACCGCGACGCGAGATCCCGACATCGCGACGCGTACTCCGTATCGCCGGCCCCGTCCGCGAGTTCTGCCATCGACCGGAGGCCGGCGATCGCGGCGGCGCTCCCGCCGGTCGTGTGCCCCCAGACTTCTTCCCACGGGTCCTGGTGCTTCGCGGGGAACCCGTCCCCGTTGTCCCACCCAAGGAGGAAATCCGCCGCCAGTTTGCTCATATCGTAGTACGCCTCCAGCAGCGAATCGTCGTCCGTGAAACGCCAGAGCAGCCAGTGTGCGTAGATCGGTCCCCCGACCTGATCCAACTGGAGCTCCCGCCAGTGTGCCATCCCGTTGGAGTAGTAGTTCTGCCACCACGTGCCCCGTCGGTCGATCCCTCGGTGATCGTACCGCTCTTCGGCGATCTGAGCGCGGTCGAGCCAGTCGACGGCGTTGATCGCTTCGGTGACGGCTCCGGCGGCGAGCAGGGCCTGCACCATCGCGACCAGATCCCGCGGCCACACGTACCGATACCCGAAGGACTGCGGCTGGAACGCGCCGGCGACGATCGCCCCGTTTCGGTCCTGTGCGCACTTCATACTCGTGAGCGAGAGGTCGTACATCTCGCTGACGTAGGCGTCCTCGACGGGGCTACCGGCGTGGGTCCGGTGCCAACTCTCCCACGCCGCCTCGAACATCGACCGCTCGGCGTCGTAGCCGTTGTGTTGGACGGTCAGGGCGTTCTCGATCGCCTCTCGCTCGCTCTCCCCGAACCCGACAGCAGTCGTCCACGTCACTTCCGGAGCGTCGCCGACTTCCAGTCCGACGCCGACGTCGACCTTCCCGCTCAAGTAGTCGTTCCCGTCGATGTGGCCGTCGTTCTCGACGTAGATATCGTGCCACGCGCTCTTCGCCGCGCCCGACGTGTACCCCTGTGCCCCCACGCGCAATCCGTCGAACGTCGTCTGTCCCGTCGGCGGTCGATGGTGGCAGATAGCGAGGTACCGGGCCCCGTCCTGCGCGACGACGAAGTCGTACCCGCGGCTGTGGGACCCGTACGCTTCGTCCACGTCGTCACCGGTGACGAGGTCCCGAATGCCGAGGCCGACCACGGTGAAGACGGTTCGTCGGTGGGACGTCGAAAACGACGCCCGGTTCCTCACTACCAGCGCCGCCGCGTTGACGCTCACGAGAACGTCCTGTTCGAGCGCCGCGGTGACATCGGCGGCGAACTCGAAGTCGTTCGTGACGTGAATCTCGGGGACGCGACCCGATTCGTACTCCACCTCACTCGCGACCGCGTCGTTGCGGACGTCCAGGGTCTGACCGAGGTCGGCGTCCCAGAGAAGCGTGTGGATGTCGTAGAACTGGTCCACGTCGAGTCTGAAGGCGGACGTGTCCTCGATGAGCGCCCCGCGCCAGTCGGGATGGCCCGCTCCGGGGTACTTGTTGACCGTCGAGAGGACCGCCTGTCCGTCGCCGACCGGCGCGCTCACGATGGCGTCCTTGTCGCTCGGGCGGAGGGTCGGCGGGTCTTCCGTCACGGGTGCTCACCCGTTCCCCGCTCCGCGACGGTCCCGCGTGACCGCGACTTCGAGTGCGAAACTGGCCGAGGAGACGATGTCACCGATGCCGACCGTCCCCACCGGGTCCTCGACCACGCGATTGGGGACGGCGACGACCGTCGGAGTGCAGAGCGCGCCGTCTCGGGTCGACGCGTCGACGTTGTCCGCGAGCGACTCGATGGCGCTTTCACCGGCGTCCGACGGTTCGTATGCCAGCCCCCGTTCCAAGTCCTCAGGGGCTGTAATGTGACCCCTCGATGCCTTCGCCGCAGCGTTGATCGCGGCGAACTCGAGTCCGCGGCGGACGGCTTCGGGGGGGAGGTACTCGTCCGTGACCGCGAGGTGGTATTCCATCGCGTGCATCCGGACGCAGGGGACGCCGAGAGCGTCTTTGACGGCGGTTAGCGCGCGGTAGTGTTCGAGTATCGGGGGTGCTCCGTCGACGGTTTCTCGACGCGCCGCACCGTCGCCCGCTGACAGGGATCCGACGCCGAGGTCTCGTCCCAGCAGTTGCAGTTCGTGCGTATCGAGGCCGATCACGTCGGCTTCAGGGAGGACGTGGTCGGTGAGACTCCGTCGAAGGGCGTGGTCGTGCGTCACCGCGTATTCGATATGAACGGGCAGGTCGCCACCGGAGCGCAGGCGGCGGACGACGTCTCTGGCGTGTCGATGCACCTGCTCGTAATCCGTCTGGACGTTCTCGCGAGTCAGGTTGTGATAGCCGGCGAGGAGTGCGCCATCGACCGCGGCACCGACCTGGTCGACGACCGGGTCGAGGTCGTCGACAGTCAAATCGAACTCGGGCGGCCGCGACGCGGCGATGAACCGCGTGTCGGCCGCGGCGCGGACGCCGAACAGCTCCGTCCCGTCCTCGAACTCGAAGATCCAGTTGGTTTTCGTGCGATCCGCCTCGATCGCGTCGCCGAGCGGGACGAATCGGACGCGACCGTCTTCGACGCGTGGGAAGCGCACGGCGTCAGGGTGGTCGAACATCGAGAACTGCGTCTCCGAGAGGAGATACGTGTAAACGATCGGCGCCGCTCCCAGCGTCGAGAGGAGGTTGGTCATTATTCCGGCCTGCCCGCCCATCTGCCTGGTGTCCGGGACGAGTTCGGACGCCAGTTCGGTGGTGAGTTCGGCGCTCATCGCTATTTCGTCGCCCTGCCCCGCGGCCATCGAGCGGGTGATCGCCGTCGCGAGGTCCCGTTTCGAGCTCAGGCGGTCGGGCGGTGCCGCCTCGCCGGGCGGGTCCTCGGGACGGTCGAGGAACGCTTCCAGTTCTTCGTCGACTCGGACGAGCGCGTCCACGTTCGCGTTGTACGCGACGAACAGCGGACAGTCACGGAGCAGCGTCAGATCCGTTTCGATTCGGCTGTCGATGTCGCCCATCTCTTCCGTATTCACGCAGAAGACATTTAATCGTGTCCGTGTTCGCAGTCGCGTCCATCGGGTCGCTTCCGTCGGGCGGGGACGGGCGTCTCCGCGGATCGATCGACGATGCTTGGTATCGAGACCGACGCGAGCGGCTCAGACGAGTCGTTCGGTGAATCGATCGACCGTCTGGATCTCGTCGTCGTTGATCTCGTGGCCGAGCCCGTCGTAGAGTCTGCTGGTCACGTCGCCACCGAGTCGTTCGAACACCCTCGCCGATTCCTGAACGCGCTCGGCCGAGACGTAGGCGTCGTCGGAACTACAGCCCAGGAACACCGGCGTTCCATCGATGGTCCCACCGTAGTCGTCTCCCGTTTCGGGTCCGAGTAGGCTTCCCGACAAGACCACCAGACCGCCGTATCGACGGGGGGTTCGTGCCACGAACTCACTCGCGAGACACCCGCCCTGTGAAAACCCGAACAGAAGCGTTCGTTCCGTCGGGATGTCGGCGTCGGCCGCCACGCCGAGCGCCGCCGAAACGCGGTCGAGCGCGGACGAGAACCACGGTTCGTTGTCCTCGTACGGCGCGTAGCCCGATCGAGGGTACCACGTGCGCCGGGCGGCCTGCGGAGCGAGGTACATTACGCCGTGATGGTGGAATTCGTCGGCGAGTCGGAGCACCTGCTTGGCCGTCGAACCGCGACCGTGGAGCAGTATCACCGCAGCGTCTGCCGCCGGCGGCGGCGCCCCCGCCGTCTCGATCGGCTGATCCCGATGTGGGTCGTCCCGAGACTGGACCGCGAACGGGTCGCTCATCCGTTCGAATCAGACGCGGACGAGACGTCGAGCGGGCGGAGCTGTCCCTCGATCATCTCGCGATCTTCCTCGAGCCAGGGCGGGAGGTACAGCGACTGTCCGAACGTATCGAGGTCCTCACCCGCTGTGAGACCCGGTGCGTCGGTCGCGATTTCGAACAGGATCCCGCCGGGGTCCCGGACGTACAACGAATGGAAGAAGTGTCGGTCCTTCACCCGTGAAACGTCGTAGTCACGCTCCCGAAAGAGGTCGTGCCACTCGTACAGTTCGTCTTCGTCCGAGACGCGCACGGCGACGTGGTGGATCGACCCGGCACCTTCCCGCCCGAAGTCGCTATCCCGATCGAGAAGGTCGACGACGGTCGCGCGGTCACCCGGTGCCCGATACCGGACGCGGTCCCCCTCCTGACCGACGAGCTCGAACCCTAGCGTGTCCAGCACGCTCGCGGTAACGAACGCGTTCGCCGAGAGCAGCGTCACGCTATGGATGCCGCGAATTGCGTGACGCGGCGGAATCGGTCCGTCCGCCCACGGCTCCACGGTCGATTCGCCGGTGACGAGTTCGAGTCGTGTCCCGTCGGGGTCGGAGAACCGGAGCACCGTCTCGTCGAACCGGTCGAACGGTTCTTCGACATCGACGCCGTGTCTACGGAGTCGCTCTCGCCAGTAGGACACCGAATTCGGCGGGATCACCAGTCCAGCGGTGGTTATCTGTGGTTTCCCGATCCGACCGTCTTCCTCCGCGGGGTACGGAAAGAACGTCAGGCTCGCGCCCGGTGAGCCGGTTTCGTCGCCGTAGAAGAGGTGTCGCGTGAACTTCTCGTTGAAGTTCACCGTCTGTTTGACGAGGCGCAAGCCGAGAACTCCCGTGTAGAAGTCGACGTTCTGCTGGGCCTCGCGGACGATACCGGTAATGTGGTGGATTCCGGGAGTGTCTGTGAGCATCGACGGTAATCGCTGGTAGACCCCGAGGGGAAATCATCCTTCGGTTCCCGTGGCCGCAGTCGCGTCCGACCGCCAGCGGGCTCGTCGAGAGTCGTTTCGGCCGGCCGTATCGAGCGAATCATTAAGTGTCCGGTTCCCGTCAACCAGTTCGAAATATGTTACCACTCCAACAGGCTATCTCGCTCGACCCACAGCAGTACGTGCCACCGCTTATCAGCGCAGTCACGACGATCGTATTGTTCGTCGTCGTGTTCGCGGTCATCTATCTCCTCGGGAGGTATTTCGTCACTCAAGCGGTGGAACGCAGTCTCAGGCACCGGGGTTTCGACGAAACGCTCGTCGGTCTCGCGGTGAGCACTGCCGTCGTACTCACCGCCGTCGTGGCGGTCGCGCTGGCTGCGACGGTCGCTGGCTTCGGTGTGGTCCTGGCCGCGTTCGCGACCCTGGCCGGGGCGCTCGCGCTCGCCGTCGGCTTCGCCGCCCAGGACCTCATCGCCAACTTCGTCGCCGGGGTGTTCATCATTCAGGACGAACCGTTCACGGTCGGCGACTGGATCGAGTGGAGCGGGAACAGCGGCGTGGTTCGAGAGATCCAACTGCGAGTGACGAAACTGGACACGTTCGACAACGAATTGGTCACCGTCCCGAACAGCGACCTCGCCAGCGCGGCAGTGGTGAACAACGTGGCGAACGACCAACGACGGGTGTCAGTCGGCTTCGGGATCGGGTACGAGGACGACATCGAACAGGCACGCGAGGCGATCATCGACGAGGGGTCGCGCATCGAGGGCGTCCTCAGCGACCCTGCGCCGACGGCGCCCGTGAGCTCCCTCGGCGACTCGGCGGTCGTGCTCTCGGGACGGATCTGGATCGATCCCGAGGAGAGCAGTTACGGCGCGATCCGCGCGCAGTTCGTCGAGGCAGTCAAAGGGCGGTTCGACGCCGAGGGGATCGATATGCCGTATCCCAACACCGAACTTTCCGGGGGGATCGAAGTCACGAACGTCGGCGGAGCCGGGGAGGCTGCAGGCGACTGAACGACGGTCCATTCGTCGCGTCGGCGAAGTCGAAGAACCGCTGTCGGCGGTGGCAACCGAGAGTTGATCTTCCGCGATTTTATTTCCAGATGACACGTATCACTATACGGCGCCGTGACAGGTGCTAAAATCCCTATTTGGTGACTGATGAGTTGCAGTTGTCACTGCGCGATCAGCGCCAAGATCGCTCGACCCCACGTGCACGGAACCGTATCGCGAACTCCCGGCCCCCCATAGAAATCACACATCGATGGTCTCGGTACGATCAGATATGGTTATGTCCTCAGGGCGCCAATAGAGAGCGATCAATATGGAAAAAAACGTCGGAGGGTACGATCGCACTGCTCGCCTCGTGCTTGGTCCAATCCTCGGAACCATCTCGTTGGCGGCTCTTGCTGGATACGTTAGCCTGGGGTTCGGTCCGCTATCAACAGGTATCGTTGCCGCGCTTTTCGGCCTGGTCGCCGTAGTGCTCATCGTCACCGGAGCCACCCAGCAGTGTGTCCTCAACCGTGTGCTCGGGCTTGACACCTACCGTCCCGAGCGCTCGACTGAAAGCGAAGAGACTGTTCAGTCGCGAAAGTCTGTGTAAACTACCCTAGCCCTATTCTCACCCTTCTTCCCGCGGTCCTTCGGCCCACTCGAATGGTCCCCGGAACGGGACTCCGCGCTACATTCGTTCGCTTCACTGATGATTCCGCCAGGCGGAATCTGAGAACGTGAGACTGTGAGTCTGCACGATGGCTTTCACATAGACTCTCGCTCCGGCCGCCGTCGCGGGTCGCAGTCGACGAGACTGCTGTCGACACAACGGCAAGTTATCTTGAAATCATACTGCATTATACTCCGGCCCCAAGTCGTTGCTTGGGGTCGATCTTTTTCGACCGACCAAGCACCGATGCAGCGCAGATTCTCTCGAACAACTCTTTGGGAAATACGATCTCTCAAACACCGAACTTCTCATCAGTTACTACACATAGCTGACTGCCATCTTTCGATTAGACTTGCTCAATTATCTCGACTACGCGGACGAAAACCTCATCGAAAAGCGGTTTCACAGGCTCGAAATGAGAGTCGGCGGCTTCCGTCACCCGCGGGGCCGGCAGTCTGGATATTATCGCCAAGTGTATTGTATAATTTTCAAAATACTATAACTCCCTACGACCACAATATATGTCGGATAACCAACTGTCAGTTGAGGGACTATCCTGGCAGTGCCACCCGCAGCAGACAATGCAGTTGCTTGCAGAAACTGCGTCTGAGCGCAGCGGTCGGTGACAGACCGCACTCTGTCGTTCATTGAGTTACGGCAAGGGTTGTATCGGGGTCCTAACTGACCGTCGTACCAAATGATCCCCCTCGTACTTCGTAGCCGAATCTGGATTCGAAAATGTGAATCCACGCGGTCGACCTCAATCGGCGTTATCTCTCAGCAAAAGCGCGACGCCTGTGATCGATACGGACGCACCGAGGAGAATGAGACCGAGGTATCCAACTGCTATCGATCCGATATCCTGAATAGCCGAATGGTACTCGTTGGTCACGTGTGTGAACAGCAACAGCGTCCCTGCGACACTGACTGATAACCCGACAGCGTTCATCCAGAGTCCAGCCCTTGGCATACTACCGCCTCGTTCGATTCAAATAAGCTGTAGCACGTTTTTAATAGTCTTGGTGGACTCCTGCCATAAGAGCGTATAGAACCAGCGGGAGGCCGAGCGCGGCGCGCCACCAGCGCGGCGCGACACGCCACCGGAGTACCTGTGAGAACCAGCCCTTCAGGCTCCCGCCCGTCAGGTACGTCACGATGGCGGCCGAGACGGGCGGCCCGAAGCTCCCAGCGACGAGGATAGCCGGCGTGTCGTACGCGATCCTGCTCGATCGATACCAGCCAAGACCGGGAACCAGATTCCCCAGGTAATCGCGTAAGCACCGACGAAAAACGCGAGGACCGGGTGCTCCTCACTCCACTCACGGATCGAATGCATACTTTCCTCCGTAGTTGTCGGTTCGTCGAATCCGAGCTGAGTACTGTCGCCGATTCCCTAGTATCGAGAAAACAGCAGTGATCTACACCACTCTCGCTTGCGCCGCCGCCACTTGATCAGGTGTCATCTGGGCCGTTCCCGGACGATGAGAGCGTGGACACGAAGTTATGTGATGGAAACTACTATTGAGAACGACTATGGCCCCCCTCCGAACCTTCGTTCGCGAGCATCGCTTCCCGACGTTCGTCGTCCTGACGTTCGTCCTGACGTGGATCCCGTGGGGCGTAGTCACCGTCGAACTTCGCGCTGGACGGTCAGACATCGTAACGCCGCTCGTCCTCCTCGGTGGGTTCGGACCGTTTATCGCCGCCGTCCTCACTGTCGCCGGTAGTGGTGACATCCGGTCGTGGCTCGGGAACCTCGTAGACGTGGGGGCACCGCTCCGTGTCTGGGCGGCGGCGGTACTCGTCCCGGTCGGCCTCTACGTCGTCGCGCTGGCCGTCTCCGTGCTCGCCGGTAGTGGATTCGACCGGGCTGGTCTCCTCCCGGCTGCAGCCCTCCCCGCAGTCGCGTTCGCGACGTTCGTCCGCGGTGGGCTCGAAGAACCCGGGTGGCGCGGGCTCGGGCTGCCGGTCCTCCAGCAGCGCATCGGTGCCTTTCGGGCGAGTGTGGTCATCGGCGTTATCTGGGCCGTCTGGCACGTCCCGCTGTTTCTCTTACCTGGAAGCTCGCAAGCCGGTACGCCGTTCGCACTGTACGCCGCGGTCGTTGTCGGTATCAGCGTCATCACGACCTGGCTGTACAACGCGGCAGGCGGACGGGTACTTGTTCCGGTCGTCTTCCACACGCTCTCGAACGCGGTGTCGGTGACGACCGCCGGTGGATTCGTCGGCGACGAAGTCGCCTCCGTCCTGGCGCTGTTGGTCGTCGTCTGGGCTCTCGTGTTGGTCCTCGTCTGGCGATACGACACTACCCGACTTTCGTCCCAGCCCCTCCCGGATGGAGGGCTCGATTTGACGACGACCGAAACCGGCACGGGTCAGACTGAGGATACGGTTGCCGGCACCTCTCAAACAAATCGTCCGGAGTAATATTTGCGCCAACCGGACAGTGTCGTACAACTCTTCACAGGGGTTGATTTCAGATAGTGGAAAATGAATCAACTGTTCAGTACGCCTTCTTACCTATCGCTCAATCCAAAGGATGGCTCTGTAGAAAACCATCATTATAGTGGGAGGGATCTGGCAAAGTCTCGAAGTGTGATTTCTAGTAGAAGGCTCTCTTCGGGCCAGGGAACGATACCACCATTTACAATCCTCAGATGCAAATATTCGATCATTATGGAAGGCAATGAAGCCAAATCTCGTCTGAAATATCGGTTACAATCTGCCGTCAAAGACAACTCCGACCTCCACTCCGCGTACTTGTTGGTCCATTCCGACAGCCGTAACGTTCACTGGAATCTAGCCACCGGTCAGACGGCGGGTATCGAAGCCGCTCCAGAGCAACCATACTACGCAGCCAGCATCGGCAAGACCTTCACCTCGACAATCGTGGCTATGCTGGCCGACGACGGGCAACTGCGCTTCGATGACCCGATCTCGGAGTACCTGTCAGAGTCACTTCTCGACGGTCTTCACACGATCGACGGCACAGATTACACAGACGATATCCGCATCCGTCATCTCCTCGGTCACACGTCCGGACTCCCGCATTCGCTTCCCGAAGGCGGAAGGATGTTCTTGAATACTCGATTGGAAGAATCCTCCGAGGGGAACACACTGTTCGACGAGATGCTAGAGGAACCGGACCGGATATGGGAACCGGAAGAGACGATCGAGTGGGCAAAACAACATCTGGAACCGCACTTCCCACCAGGGGCGGACTGCTACTATTCGGAGTTCGGGTACAACTTGCTCGGATTGATCATCGAAAGCGTAACTGAGCAGCCGTATCACGAGGCGCTAGCGGAGTTCCTGTTTGAGCCGTTGGAGATGGAGCACTCGTACTTACCGCCGTTCTCTGACCCTGCTGTCGAAAGTGAGCTCCCCACAGCCCCGTTTTATATCGACGAGACGAGGATCGATGTGGATGACGTGCCCTCGTTGAGCGCATTCTGCGCCGGAGGGCAGACGGTGAACACCGCAGAAGAGCTATTCCGGTTCCATCGGGCTTTGGTCGAGGGGGACCTCGTCTCCGAGGAGACGCTCCAGAAGATGCAGCAGTGGAACAAACTGTGGCAGGGAATCGACTACGGCTACGGCGTCGTCCGCATCCGGCCATTGCCGTTTCTCAAACGCTTCCACTCGTGGGGTGGGTTGGGTGCGAGCAGTGCGTTTATGCTGTACAATCCCGCGATCGACGTCTATCTGATCGGGACTTTCAACCAGTGGTCGTATATGCGAAAGAGCATAATGTTTCTCCTCCGAACGCTGCGTTCGATTTCGAAGGTGGAGCCATCCGGACAATAGCTTTGGAGGCGAAAAACCCACGTTTCGAGTTCGCAGCCAGGAGCCCTCGTACTAACCGTGGGCATATCGGTGCGTAATCGATACGGTGGCTGCACTGAGCGATTCAGGAGTCCCAAACGCCGGAATAGATGAACCGTCGTCCCGTACCCGCTCACCACTCAACTCAGCCACTGCTATCACCCCTCGTCGCTGCTCACGGATGTCTTCGGTTCTACTATCGAGTAACCGGTCAAGCAGCCACCCGTCCGGATCGGAACGTGCGTTCGGACGTCCTTCGAATCCGCTCAGATCCCCGCTCAAGTTCGGTGGTCACCGATCAACGAGGAACGCTTCCAGGGGCCAGCGTGGCGTATGCTCCGGATGCTCGTCCGTATAGCCCATCCGGAAGAGGTGCTGTGGGACACCGGCGGTACTGTCGAGTAGCCCCTGCAGGCGCGTCCGCAACTCGGGGCGCTCCAGCGTCTGGCTCATCGGGTGGACGGCGACACCAGCGGTGGTGGCAAGCAGTGCAAGGCGTTCGAAGACCTGTCCCACCTTGACTTGCGTCATCGGATCGTCTGACTCCGTCGTCAGGACGGCGACGAGGGGTGCGCTCTCGATGAGTTTCGAGTTCTTTGCTGCTTCCCGGTCACCGAGATCGAGATGGGTGACGACGGCCTGGCCGATACGCGCCACAAGCCAGGAACTCCCGAGCGCCCCGAGCCCGATCCAGTGGCCCAGCTCCGTTCGATACTCCGGGTCGTCCATCAGCCGTCGGTCACCCTCAGCCTGTAACTCGCTCATAGACTGCTTCACCGCAGGCTCGTCGACGAGGTGCAACGTGACGTCGTCCTCGGCCACAACTGCGCCGAGTTCGTCTCGTACCGCTGTATCGAGCGTTCGGTCGTCGAACAGATCGTGACTCGTCGAGCGTTCTGTGATCGCATCGAACAGTTCCGACGGTCGGTGAGTCGACGGCTCGCTGTCGTCGTGGAGGGTGACGGTCGCCACGGTATCGGTGTCCGTCTCGCCGTGGTACTCGACGCGGGGCTCGACCTCGAAGTGTTCGGCTGCAACACAGAGATTTTCGATCGCACAGCCGACGCTGATGTACAGTTCCCGCTTCGTCGGGTCGGCGGCGTCCAGCCAACGCGATTCGTCGGTCCCGATGTCGACCTCGTTCCCCGACACGCGGAATCGCCACGGCTGGGAGTTGTGACTGGACGGGGCAAGTATCGCGTACCGAAGGAGGAATCGGATCTTCTCGTCTATGGCTGCGCTCGCTGGATAGTCGTTCGAGTCGAGCTCCCAGACCGATCTCGTGAGTTCTGGCTCACTCATACCACGTTGTTCTCTCGGGACGACAAAATGCAAGAGGGCCGATTTCGACCCCTGGGAATGCAGACTAGGTTGCCACAGGCCGTTGGAACGTCACAGATACGGCGAGACGATCGCTGGCACGACCCAGAGAGCCGCGATGCCGATCGCGGCTCAGCGAATCCGGCGCTGTAGGTTCAGTACGGCGAGTTCCTCGAGGAACACCGCCAGTACCGCGAGAACGACCGACGACAGCACGGTCGTCGTCACGAGCTGGAAGGTGACGAACTGGGTCGAAGTGAGCACGAACACCCCTGCGGGGACGAACAGGAACGCGAGATCGAAGAGCGACGACCCCACTCTCGTGTCCGACCACGAAGTCAGCGACGCAACACGATCGAGGGCGACTCCGACCACGAGTAACAGTGTGCTAGTGATGGTCTCCAGAAGAGCAACTCGTCGTCTCACTGTGCGTGAACCCTGTGAGAAACTGCCTTTTCAGAAGACCGCAAGATAATGGAGCTTCGACGAAACCCGTTTGATCGCGTACCGCATCGGAATTTTCACAAGTCTGTCGTTTGAAACCTGGACCACACGTGACTGCCAGCGCGGACTCCCAGCGCGTCGTGGTACTGACGGGCGGGACGAGTGGTATCGGTCGCATCGCTGCGAGAGACCTTGCTGCGCAGGGGGCGACTGTTGCGGTTATTGGGCGAAACCAGACGCGCGGTGACACACTCGTCGCTGACGCGACTCCGCTCGACGGCGATATCCGATTTCATCAGGCGGACCTCGCACCGCAGGCTACCGTTCGTTCCCTTGCCACGGAGCTCCTCGATACGTATGACCGGATTGATGCCCTCGTCCACAACGCTGGGCTCTCGTCTCGCCATCGCACAGAAACCGAGGATGGGGTCGAACTCACGTTCGCCGTTAACTACCTTGCCCCGTACCTGCTGACACACGAATTACTTGCTCGACTTCGAATCTCCGCCCCCAGCAGAGTCGTCGTCACCGCCTCAGACATTCACCGTCGCGCGAGGTTCGATTTCGACGATCTCCAATTCACCGAGGAGTACGATTCGCTCCAAGCATACGCCCGATCGAAACTCGCTACTATCGCGTTCACACGTGAACTTGCTGATCGACTCGAAGAGACCGGGATCACGGCGAACTGCTTTCACCCCGGCTTCGTCCCCACGACAAAGCTGTTCCGCGATGCCGCGGTCTGGACACGGGCGATGGTCCGGGCGGCAGCCATTATTCCCGGTATTGGAACCTCCAAAAAGGAAGGCGCACGGCGACTCTGTCACCTCGTGACGGCTCCGAAATTCAGTGAGCGAACCGGGGCGTACGTCACCGGGGAGGGGGTCACGTCCCCATCGACAGAAGCAACCGATCCAGAGAATCGAGAACAGCTTTGGAAGATCAGCGCCGACTTGGTCGACGTTGATCCCCAGTGGCTGTAGTCCAGAGGTCAGCTGTACGGACCGAATCAACTCCCGGGGGAAAATCGTTCCTCGGAGTTCATTGTACCAGTACCCCGATCGGATCCCCGCGAAGACACCGGTCAGGAGCAGCCCGCATCGAACGTCCAAGAGCGAATAATACGTCTTAGCTCGTCTACATTTATCAGTTCGGGAGTCGTTTCTGAGGTATGGAGACTCGATTACGGATGTATCTTGCCGGAGGCGTCGCTGCACTCGCTGCGTTCCTCTTCGTGTCCCTAGCCTTCTCGGGGCAATTCAACTTCGTACACGGTGGGGTATTCATCGTGTTCTTCGTCGTGGTAATGGTCGCCTTCGCCAATTTCATCGAGTGGGCCGAATCGCTCGAATCCAGTTGACGGGGGTTCACTGACGGATATGGAATCGATCTCGAAACCCAACAATGCTCACAGCGGCTAGTAGGTTATCTAATCCGGTTCAGCGTGTACTCGTCAGTGGTCTCCTCCGTGTCGAGAGCACTGTTCGCGGAGCACCCTGCCAGCGCTGTTACCGATACGGTACCGGTCACCCGGAGGAGTCGTCGTCTCGAGGGGACCATACTGTGTGCGGATCCTCCGGATGTTTGGCTCTGTTGAAATTCGGAGTTGGCATCTTTGTGGCATCGTTGCCGGTGGTGTCGGCGGAACCACGCCGACACTCACTCGTAATAAGGAAAATATTCATTCCGATATCGTGTCTGCAGTCAGTATGGCACCGGATCAATCGACGGCAGCCCAATTCGACTGGATTTCACTCGATGACGACGAAGAGGTCGTGTGGGCTGATACGCCCCACGAGAGTAGTCTCGTCCCAGCCCTCGTTGTGGGTGTTCCACTTGCAATCGTACTCGTTGGAATTCCCATCATCGTCGCCGCGTATCTTCACCGGGAGAACACCGAGTACGTCGTGACCAATCGGGCGCTTTACCGGAAAAGCGGTATCATCTCACGGAACGTCCAGCGCGTTGACCTCGGAAAGGTCCAGAATACGACGTACTCGCAGGGGTTCTTCGGTCAGCGTTTCGGGTACGGGACCGTCGAGGTGTCGACCGCCGGGGGGTCGGGCGTCGAACTCACGTTCGACTCGATTTCGGACCCGAAGCGAGTACAGGAACTCATCAACACGCAGACGAAAGACGATGGCTCCGACCGTCCCGACGACAAAGCCGCTGTTCTCGACGAAATCCTGACCGAACTGCGAGCGATCAGGGTCGCCGTGGAAGCACCTGAGCAGGAAGAAGCCGGAACCTCTGAGGAGTTATGACTGGTGACTGGCTGACGCTCGATGCGGGTGAAACCGTTGCGTGGGACGGACAGCCGAAACGCACGACCGCACTGCCGGGCGTCGGGACGGGAATAGCGCTTCTCGTCGGTGCGGCGTGGCTCGTCACCGTGCGGAACGAGTTCATCTTGGGGATCCTCCTCGGAATCGCTGGTGTCACCGTCGGATCCTGGGCGTACCTCAGCGTGATAAACACCGAGTACGTCCTTTCTGATCGAGCAGTGTACACGAAACGAGGGGTAATCGGGATTCGGATCTCGGAGTCGTCGGTCTCGAACGTTCAAAATTCCGCGTTCTCGCAAGACGCACTCGGTTCCGTTTTCGGATACGGCACTGTCACGCTCGAGATCGCGGGCGGGGACGATATCCAGTTCCGGCGGATCGAGGAGCCCGAGACTGTCCGTCGCCTCGTTGATCACACAACGGGTGAGGAAATCCCGGGGAGTCTCGAACAGTGGCGTGCGGTACTAGACGAAGTGCGAGCGCTTCGGCAGGCGGTCGAGTCACAGGCCTCCTAGGCAGCGTTCATCTCGTCGAACAATATGCGAACACTGCTGAATGAGGATGTTCCTGCGACGCGGTCGAAGTAACGCACGGAATGTCGGTCATCGCTCCGAAGTTCGGTGGGACGGAAATCACTCACTCAGTACAGACGGGCTCCGGTCAGTTGTAGTGGTTTCCCGGTCGCAGGGAGTGAGAGGCTATGCAAGAGCAGTATGCGTGATGCCTCTATCGAGGGTAGCAGATTGTGCCTGTGCGGCTTCTTTTCGCAGGGCCTCAGAGAAGGATTCTCACACCTGAATGGGATTCAACCAAGACAGGTGAAGCGGTTCCCGAAGCCGCAGCCGATCTGTCCGAAATGTGCCGAACGTGGCCCGCTGAATATCGAGGGAGTAGTCAGAGCCGATTTGTTGGAGTAAGCAACGTCATATGATCCCCGCTCACTGATCTGGAAGAGTCAGTCGATGAAAGTCCCGCGTCGGAAGAGAATAATGAATCCACCGAGTGCGATCAGTCCGATAACGACCCCGACGAGTCCCTCCCCATTAACGACGAAGATTTGGCCGGCCACCAATCCTTCAACATTTGCGTAAATATCTCCGAGGATCCAGGGGTTGAGAACGTTCCAGATCAGGTGCAACATCATCACTGGAAACACACTCTCATCAGTGAGATAGTACGCGTACGAGAACGGAAACGAGATGGTGAATACGGCAACCGCCTGCACCGCGGTAATCAGGAGTGGGTTTGCGACGCCAATCGCTACCCCTGCGTTATAAAGAAACGCCGAGTGGAACAAGGCCCAAACGATACCGACAGCAGCCGTCGCCCTGACCCGCCCCCACCGCGCCGTGAGCTCCGGAAGCAAGTATCCGCGCCACCCGAACTCTTCACCGTACATCCGAATTAGCGACTCGAATAAAAAGACGACCAACAAGAAGACGCCACCCTGTCGAAGCGCGAGCACGACAATATTCTCTGGTCCGGCTTGATACGTCCCGAGACCCGTCGTTAGCGCCAGCAGTGCTGCGATCCCGATGAATCCGACCGGATAGACCACGGCAAAAAGGAGCGAGCGACCCGTCGACCCTCGAAGTGAAGAACTGACCGTTCGCAACACCGAGTGGCCCCGAGCCCGCCGGATAACGAGCGCAACAGTCGCTGGAGTGAGCATCAACAACAGGGTAGTGTACACCGGGACCGTATCAGTGATCAGCACGAACGAAATCACCCAACTCAGAATCAGCGTCCCGACGACGAACGCTCCAATCGCAATCGGAGGATCGAGGTTCGTCGAAGATTGTGGGTCGACTGTAGCCATACGTGTTAAATCACCCACACGAATCAAAAGCGTTTTTCACCCCAGGAAATCTTCAATCAGTGCCACAGGCTTGTTGGTTCATACCAGACAGACTCTCCCACATCAGTGGTGTTTACTTAATACAGAGGGTAATTATATTGTCCGAGATTCGAAGCGTGGAGTTACGAGGAGCTTCATACGTCTGGTTCTCGTTTGTGGTTCCCTGTTGCGTAAGCTACCACCCGTAGCCGTGAAACCGTTCAAGCAGTAAATTGTCTGTTGGACAGACGAACTAGCTAAAGGATTACTCTGTGGCTTCACTACACACGTTCGTCGGTCGCACGCTTGACGCTATCGTTTACTTCGTATCCGAATGCAGCATCGAGAATCGCGAGTGTCTGTCCGCCGCCGACCAGGCCGAGTCCAAAGACTGGACCCACAGGCAGACTAACGAACAGGCCGAGAGCATACACTGCCGCGCCGAGTACGCACGCCGTCGCGCTGCCGAAATATATCCACGCGCGCTTCGACACCCGCCGTCCGGTGTCGACGAATCCGACAGCAGGCAGGACCATCCAACCGAACAGTGCGATGCCCTGAAAGAGCGACCCCGACGACCCGACACGAAAGCCCATCGCACCGACCACCGTCGCGACGAATCCAGAGACGATCACCAGCCACCACGTGTGAAGGACGCCCTCCCGCATATCCGATCGGCCGGTCACAGCAAACCCCGCCAGCAGGGTTGCCATCACGACGTGGGCGATGAACAGCGTAGACGTGCTAACGATTCTGAGATGTGCGGCCGCCACGAACCCCCACGCTAACGGTATCAAGACGACCGGTCCGAACTCACGAGCCTGCCGAAACATACTTGCTCGGACTCGGGGCTAATCTAAAGAGGCTTGGTAAGTGATTCGAGGCTTCCGTCTCGCGCTTGGGACAGGAGTCCATCAGTCGCCTACGTCGTCGCTCGGAGTGACGCGGTCGGTCGGTCGGTTCCGCCCGTCATCGTCGTGGCACGGCCGGAGCGGTTCGATCCGTGGACCGCGTGCTGTCAGGTCGACCTCGGCGTCGATCTCGAACACGTCCGCGAGCAACTCCGCAGTGACAACCTCCTCGGGCGCACCCCGAGCCTGGATCGCGCCCTGCTTGAGCGCGACCATCTCGTCGGCGATCCGCGCCGCCTGTTGGATGTCGTGGAGGACGACCACTACAGTGATGTCGCTTTCCTCGCGCAGGGTCTCGATGATCTCCATCACTTCGAACTGGTGGTGCAGATCGAGGAACGTCGTCGGCTCGTCGCCGTTCTCGATACCGTCGGGGTCAGGTTCTGACCCGATGCCGGCCTCGGACGCTGCGAGTAGTCCAAACGCTTCGACCGCCCGCCCCCAGACGTACGGGTTTGCGTCACCGAGCCGCCTCTGGAGCGGTTCCGCTGCCTCCCCCAGATTCGCTGGGTGCTCGCACCCGACGACCACCAGTGCCGTACAGAGGTGATACCGGACGAGCTCGTTGTCGTCGTCGAGGTGTTCGGCCAGCGAGTCGATCTGGTGGCGAAGCCGACTCGGATCGCCGAGTGCGACGTACGCCAGCGTCTTCGCGAGTTTCTCTTTGACCTCGGGTTCGTCGAACGACAGTCCGATGCGGAGGTCTGCCAACGTCCCAGGGTCAGTAACTTCCCCCGGTGAGTCGACCGCGACGTACCCCAGTGCTTCGGCACAGCGGGCTCGGACGTAGTAGAACTCCTCGTCGTCGGCGAGACGCTCGGCGAGCGCGTCGACAGCGGGCAGGACGGCCGCCGGATCGGATTGAGCCAGCGTAACGAACAGTTTCGCGGTCGTCAGCCTGACAGCGCGGTCGTCGTCGGTCAGAAACGTCGAGAGCGGGCCGGCGAGAACCCCGAAAGAGCGTGGCGGTTCTTCAGCGGCGTTCCGAACCGCTCGCAGCGCGCGCTTTCGCGTCTCGGCATCGGCCGCGCCGAGCCGGCCGAGACACGCCACTGTCTCCTCGTGGGCCCCTTCCTCGAGGAAGTCAGTCAGGTGGTCTGGCGTTATCGGCTGGTCTGGTTCACTCATCGGCGCGATCGGTACGTGACAGACTTTATCAGCAGTCGCTTCAATCCGGTGGTTCTGCGCTGCCCCGCACACTGTCTTTGCTGGGTATCTCTGTCGTGTATCGACGAGATCGGGTACTACGTCCAGTACTGGCCGATTTCGGCGTACCGGGGAGTTTCACGTACCGCCCCTATGGTCCGTGTGGATTCTGGGAACGGCCTACTACGTCGAAACGGCGGGACAGGGATCCAGCGAGACGATCGAACGGTATATCGAAGGAGCAGAACACGTCTGAGTGTCGGTTTCACCCTCGGAGCCAGGTGGTTCAAGGGACCGTTGCTCTCTCGTCTCTCTGAAGGCGAAGTCTTCCGACGACCCCGAGGTGCTCGCCTCGCTTATTTGCAGGAGGCTCGACGGGGCACGTCACAGGCTCGGTCGCGTTCGACGGCCTGTTTCAGATCATCACGCCCGGTGTCTCCGTCTGGTTCTTCGGATGTATCCTCCCGCCGCTGTTCGGGGGAGTCGCTCGTCGCCGATATCCGGACGTTCAACGTGACGCAGATCCGCTGTCGCGTCCGGCGGTTTTCGCTCCGATCGGCCGCAGAGGCCTTCGCTGTCGTTCGATCTGTCGTCGTTCTCGTGGACCGCTACTCACTCCGGGCTCGACTCGCGAACGTTCTCGGCGGCCTGGACCATATTCTCGAGCGACGGTTCGACCTCGACCCATCGGCGCGTCTTGAGGCCGCAGTCCGGATTGACCCACAGCTGTTCTCTGTCGAGTACGTCCAAGGCCTTGTGGATGAGCGTCTCTATCTCCTCGACCGACGGAACGCGTGGGGAGTGGATGTCGTAGACTCCCGGCCCGATGTCGCTCGGGTACTCGAAGTCGTCGAAGGAGTCGAGCAGCTCCATCTTCGAGCGGGACGCTTCGATGGTGATCACGTCGGCGTCCATATCGACGATCGCCCCGATGATGTCTTCGAACTCCGCGTAGCACATATGCGTGTGAATTCCCGTCTCGTCCGCGACGCCACAGGAGGCGAGCCGGAAGCACTCCACGGCCCAGTCGAGATACCCTTCCCACTGACGCTCGCGCAGCGGCAGCCCTTCACGGAAGGCCGGTTCGTCGATCTGGATGGCCTGGATCCCGGCGGCTTCGAGGTCGAGCACCTCGTCGCGGATGGCGAGCGCGATCTGGCGGCACGTCTCGGCGCGCGGCTGGTCGTCGCGGACGAAAGACCACTGCAGGATCGTCACCGGGCCGGTCAGCATCCCCTTCACGAGCTCGTCGGTCTGCTCGTTCGCGTAGGAGAGCCAGCGGACGGTCATCGGCTCCGGACGGCTCACGTCGCCGGCGATGATGGGCGGTCGAACGCAGCGGCTGCCGTAGCTCTGCACCCAGGCGTTCTCGGTGAAGAGGAATCCGTCGAGCTGGCGACCGAAGTACTCCACCATATCCCCGCGTTCGCTCTCGCCGTGCACGAGCACGTCGAGGCCGATCTCCTCCTGTTGCTCGATCGCGTCGTCGATCCGACCTTCGATGAACGCCTCGTACTCCGCTCGGGAGATCTCTCCTTCCTTGTACGCGGCCCGCGTCTCCCGAACTTCGTCGGTCTGCGGAAACGAGCCGATGGTCGTGGTCGGAAGCTCCGGCAGGTCCAACGCGTCGCGCTGGAGTGCCCGCCGGGTGTCGCGGTCGGAGTCGCGTCGGACCATCCCGTCGTCGATGCCGTCGACGCGGCGCTGGACGGCGGGATCGTTGATCCACTCGGAGTCGGCTCGTGCCTCGATCGCGCGGCGGCTCCGTTCGAATATCGTCTCGGTGTCCTCGGTGTTTCCGGCCGCGCGGTCGGCCAGCGCCACGATCTCCTCGATTTTCTGCGTGGCGAACGCGAGCCACAGTTTCTCCTCGTCGTCGAGTGCCGGCTCGGCGCCGAGGTCGACCGGAACGTGGAGCAGCGAACACGACGGCCCCACGATGACGCGGTCGGATCCGAGAGCGTCGATGGCGGTCTCTACCGTCTCCAGCAGGCTGTCGAGGTCCGCTCGCCAGACGTTGCGACCGTCGACGAGGCCCAGCGAGAGCGACAGATCGTCGGGGACGCCGTGATCGAGCGCCTCGTCCAGCTGTCCCTCGCCTCGAACGAGATCGAGGTGCAGAGACTCGACCGGGAGGCCGAGAGCGGTCGGGAGGTTCTCCGCCAGCGACCCGAAGTAGGTGGCGATATGCAGATCCAGGTCGGCGGCGTCGGCGAGCGTCTCGTAGGCCGCGGTGTAAGCCGCCCGTTCCTCGTCGGAACGGTCGGCCACGAGGGTCGGCTCGTCGATCTGCACCGCTTCGGCCCCGGCGTCGTCGAGCTCCTGCAGTAGTTCCCCGTAGACCGGGAGCAGGTCGTCGAGCAGATCGAGCGCGTCGAAGTCCTCCTCCTGGCTCTTTCCGAGCAGCAGGAACGACACCGGCCCGATCAGGACCGGCCGCGTGTCGATCCCGAGTGCCGCAGCCTCCTCGTACTCGTCGATCACTTTCGTCGAGGAGAGCGAAAACTCCGTATCGCTGGCGAACTCCGGGACGAGGTAGTGGTAGTTCGTGTCGAACCACTTTGTCATCTCCATCGCTTGTACGCCGGAGCCCTCACCTTCCAGGTCCTTTTCCTGGAGGCCGCGGGCCATCGCGAAGTAGGTGTCGAGGTCTACCGTGTCGCCGTCCCAGGGGAAGCGATCCGGCACGGCCCCCACCATCGCGCAGGTGTCGAGCACCTGATCGTAGTACGAGAAGTCGTTGGCGGGCACGAAATCGAGCCCGAGGTCGTCCTGTTTCCGCCAGTGCCTCTCGCGGAGTTCCGCTCCCTCCGCGAGGAGGTCCTGTTTCGAGCGCTCGCCGTTCCAGTACCCCTCAACGGCCCGCTTGAGTTCGCGGTGCGCGCCGATCCGTGGGAATCCGAGGTTGGTTGTCGTCGGCATGTATACACGTGAGTGATTATTTGGAAAAAATTTATGCACCACGTCAATCCCTGACGGTTGTGTCGATTCGTCGGGCGTGAGAGCGTGATGGGGAGTTCTGCTCGCGTTATCCGGTGGTTCCTCAGAATCCTGACAGCCTTCTCCAGGGAGAACAACTCCCGATTTCCCGTGTCGCGTGCACCACAGTTAGCGAGACTTCGATCACGAATCTGCGATGGGTCAAACGGCGACCGGTAGCCCCTCGTCGAGGAATCTCTCCGATCGTGTGCGGCCACAAACCTGCCGTGTTGTGTTCCTGGGGCCGCTTCGAGCGTCGTCCCTAACAGCATCGGCAGCCGTCGCCGCTGTCCTGCCACCCACCCAGTGCGCAGAAAGCATTTACAACGTACGAGCCAACGCCTGCGTGATGCCCTCCAGACGCGCGTATCTCACGACCCTCGCAGCCGCCGGACTCGCCGGCTGCGTCGGTCACTCGCCCGATTCGACAACTGAGACCACGACCGACACGGGGACGACAGCGTCTGAGACGGCCTCACGTCCCGCGGTAGCCGTCGAGGCGGTAGCCGTCCAGTACGCCTACCGGCACATTCAGAACGTGGATTGGAACGCGATCCGCACGGCGGACGGCCAGTTCGTATTCGTCACGGTGAACGCCACCGACGCGGCTCCGACCCCCGGTCGGGAGGCGTTTTCGCTCGTCGCCGACGAGGAGCGCTTCGATCCAATCACGATCGAGCATCAGTATCCGGTCGACCGTGACGTCCCCGAAGCGCCGTATATGCCCGGCCAGACGGATGCTGACCCGTACGGGTGGCTGCTGTTCGATGTGCCGGCACAACTCGAGACGCCGCCATCGCTCGGTCTGGAACGCGACGGTAACTCTTGGACGTGGGACCTCGATACCGAGAAGGCGACGACACCGCCGCCAGGGTGGGAGTGGACGGTGAGCGCCCCCGAGACGGTCGCGCCCGAGGAGACGTTCGAGATTACGATCGGCGCCGAGAACGTCGGCGACGGCCCCGGGACGTTCCGCGGCGCGGTGAACTTCTCGTATCCGCTGTACCGGCCGAAGGGATTCGACATCGTACTCGACCCCGGCGAGACCGGCGAAGCCACCGTTTCGGCGAGTAGCGAAGGCGCCGATCCGGGGAGGGAACTGGATTACGGGATCCGGACGCCGACAGAGCAGTCGGGAGTGAGTGTCACCGTCGCGTCCGAGTCGCCATCGACTGCGACTCCGACTGCGAATTCAACTGCAAGAACCGACGCGGAGTGAGACGTCCGCCATACGCATCGCTCGCCACGTTTCTGTCCGTCTGCCGGGTGGTTCGGCCCGCCTGTCTGCGATCGTCTCGCTGATGCCTGTCGCAAGACGGCGGTCTATTTCCGAGTGGATGCGGTAACTTATGGTATGAGCTCTTCTGTAGTCTGCTTTCGGTGTGGTGAACGGTACGACGACGAAACGCGGGTCCGCTGTGCGTGCGGTCAACCGCTCTGGTTCGACACGCCCGATACTGACTTCACCTTCTCAGACGATCGAGACAGAGACGGAATGTGGCGGTACGAGTCGCTGCTGCCGATCGAGCGACCCGACGGCGTCGCGCGCGCCGCCGGGGGGACGCCGCTCGTCAGAAGCCCGGGACTCGATCGGGCCGCTGGGTGCCGGGTGTACGTGAAAGACGAGAGCGAGAATCCGACTGGGGCGTACAAGGACCGCGGCAGTGCCGTCGCGGTTTCACACGCTATCGAAGCAGGTGCCGACGTCGTCGGCACGATCTCGTACGGGAATATGGGAATCAGCACGGCCGCCCACGCTGCCAGCCTCGGCCGAGAATGCATCGTGTTGGTACCCGACGAGATCCCGCAGGCCCGACTGGAGCTGATTGCGCAGTACGAGCCTTCGATCGTGCAGGTCGAAGGCGACTACGGAGCCCTGTACGCCGATGGGGTGGCCCTGTCGGCGTCGCATCCGATTTCGATTCTCGTCAGCGATGCGCCAGCCCGCATCAGCGGGTACAAGACGGTCGTCTTCGAGATCTACGAGTCGCTCGCCCCGAACACGCCCGACGCGATCGCGCTGCCAGCGAGTTCCGGCGGGTTCGCTTCGGGAGTCTGGCGCGGGCTTCGCGACCTCGCGGCGCTCGACCTGCTCGACGAGCTCCCGCGGCTGTATCTCGTCCAGACCGCCTCCGCCGATCCGATAACGCGAGCCTTCGACTCTGGGGCGACGGAACCAACGGCTCTCTCGCCCGAGGAAACCGAGGAGACGATTGCGCACTCGATCGGGAATCCGGACCCACCGAGCGGCGCTCGTGCGCTCGCGGCCGTCCGGGAGACCAACGGCGCCGTCGTGTCGGTCACCGACGCGGAGATTCGGACCGCCCAGCGACGGTTCGCCGTCGATGGTGGCTTCTGTGTCGAACCCGCGGCAGCGACGCCCCTAGCCGGCCTCACGCGTCTTTCAGAGCGCGGCGCGATTGCTTCTAACGAGGAGGTCGTGATCGTGCCGACCGGGACTGGCTTCAAGGAACGTGGGACGGGCGACGTGCCGGTCAGTACCGAGCGAACGAGTCGGTCGGCGTTGCCGGAGTTGCTCGAATCGCTTCTCGACGCACGCTGACTCGGACCGGAACCAACTGACCCTGTTGAGAGCTTCCGGGAGGGATAGAACTGGCCTGTCGAATATTTTCTGGCACAGACCGCGTTAGTTCTGCGTCGATTTGTCTGTGGGAGCGGCGAGGACGTACGTAGGTCTCATCCGACGATCTCAGCCCAGTATCTCGTATTGGTGTTCGACGATGCCGGTGTCACGGACTGTGGTGTCGAGCAGCCGGAGCTCCTGTCGGTCGTAGGGTCCTGCAAAGAGCCGCACACCACCGCCCTCGAGAAGCAGGGGAACACGGTCGTCGAACGCAACGAACAGTACGGTATCTGACTGGCTTCGACGATCGCCCGGATTCCCACCGGCCGACGATTCCCGAACGCATCTCACGTGCCGGTCCCCCTGCAGTATGGCCCGGGGGTGTTTGCGGGGCGGCAAGTGCAATGGACGGATTCCGACCTCCGCTCCGAAGGTCGTTCACTCCGGGGATTCCCGACTCGTTCGACGCGGTCCGGGAGTATATACAGCGCGCGTTTGAGCCTTGAGAGACTTTTTGACGATACTACGTCTACGAATAGCTACGATGATGAACCAGACGCTCTATCCCGCGCTCATAGGAGCGAGCGACATTGGAATCGCGGTGGTCCTCCTCCTGATCGCCCCGTTACTTGGGGTGATGATGGCTGTGGTCGGGGCTCTCGTCTTGGCGATGTGTATCGTTCAACAACTCGATCAACCACCCACGACGAAGCGGTCTCGGGTCGTGCGTGACGCGTAAGCGACCTCACTTCCGCAGCCGTGGACAGGTAACACAGAGAGACTGAGTGCGGATTGGGAGTACGGCTGACTCGCAGGCAGCGGGATCATTACGAACGTCCGATCTGGGCAGGATCGTGAGTAAATCGCTACGTGAGACCTTCTCGAACGGGCGGCCCGGACGCGGGATCAGATCGGTCAACGCAGTAGGCTCCACGACCGCTCCCGAATTCCCGAGAGCGACGCGATTCTATCGTCAGTCGAACACACCCCGGAAACGGAAAACGATGAGACGCGGGGAAATCTCCGGCTCACGGTTCTGTTTCGTCCGTCCCGGGCGGAGCAACACCGAGTCGCCCCTCGACGAAGGCGGCGAAATCGCGGGCGAACGCCTCAACTTCTTCCCAATCGGTATACTCGTAATCCTGTGACGTGTCCGTATCACCTGTCGCGTCCGCGGCGATCCGCTTCATCAGCAGGCGCGTGAGAAAGCCGTACTCCGAATACCGCAGGGCCCCGCCGAACAGACCGATCCGGTCAGGGTGCCAACCGGTCGACTCGACGAACTCGTCGACGTACTTCGCAGCCTCGGCTCGCCGTTGCTCGTCGGCGGTCGCCGACGACAGAGACACTTGAAAGAACCCTGTCGGACGGCTCGTCAGCACGTCGCGATGCTCGCCGACGAACGTTCGGACGGCTGACTGATGGGTACCGACGTGGATCGACGAGCCCACCAGAACGGCGTCGAACTCCGTGAGAGGTTGGTCAGGAGAGCCCTCACCGAGGTCGGCCACCGTGACCTCGTGCCCCCGGTCTCGGAGCGTCGAACCGATTCGAGTGGCTATTTTCTCAGTCTGTCCCTCACCGGTGCCGTAGCACACCAGAAACGTTGCCATCGGTATCTGCCCCAGTAGCGTGTACCCGGGCCAGCCGAATAATATCGACCGTTCGTGTCGGTTTTCGTATGGAGAAAGCGAGACTGAGTCCTGCTCTGCGGGGCGGGAGGTATCGAGGAACACCCATCTTTGTTGGCTCCTACCGACCCGCTCGCAGCTCGACCGCGACGGGGCCTCGAGGAGGGAGCATACCAGACACCCACGTCCGATCAGTGAAGGAAGACTTCGTCCGATCCGTGGTTCTCGAGGACTACAGTGACGAAGAACGAGACATAACTGAAGCGGCCGTTTCAGTTTTCTGTACCGTTAAGACGCTATCGAAACACCGGCCACTATGGACACAGTACTCGCTTCGTCGCTCGCCGGGGATACCGTGATGACGACCGACGGCCTGGAACTCGGGACTGTGGAGAACGTCACGATGAACGTGAAGACGGGCGAACTTGCCTACCTGCGTCTGGATCCTGACAGCCAGCCGAGCAGCGGATTCGATCGGACCGAGGAGGGACAGTTACTCATCCCCGCAGACCGGGTCGAAGCGAAACAGGACTATCTGCTCGTTGCTCCGCCGCGGTAAGTCAGACCGGAAGTCCACTATTCTGTGACGCAGACGGTGGTTCCCGACTCGTGGAGGTGTCTGACTCAGGACGATCCCGGGTCTGTCGGCTGCAAACTATCTCCTCGGTGCGAACCAGCGAGGAATCCTCGCCTTCGTGGCGGACTGAGGTCCTCTCACCGACCGACTACGAGTCGCTCGAATCAGCGGCCGAGCGTCCCCAGAGCACATAGCCGAGACCGACGCCGCCCAGAGAGACGGCGGCACCGACGCCGGTTCCGAGAAGGAACCCCTCGCGCTCGTTTTCGGTCGAAGCTTCGCCGTACCGGTCACGGAGGTCGCTCTTGCTCTGGACCGAGCGATCTCGGGGCGCGTAATCCTGACTGTCCACGACGCCGTCGCCGTCGGTATCGCGTTGTCCACGCGCAGTTTCCTCTGTGGAAGAGGTCCGACAGGAACCGCTCGCAGCGACGCCAGTCGAGTCTTCGTTCGCAAGCGCGTACAATCGCCCCGACGAATCGCCGACGTAGACGACGCCGTCGACGACCACGGGCGGCGTGTTGACCCGGTCACGCAGTTGGTGAGTCCACTGCATCTCACCGGCGGTGGCATCGATACCGAAGACGTTGCCAGCGTCGCTTCCGAAGACGACGCACTCCTCGTCGGTGCCGACGACGGTCGGGGGTTGGCTGAGTCTCTCGCCGCCGTCGAACCGCCACTGCTCTTCTCCCGTGACTTCGTCGAAGGCGTAGAGGTTTCCGTCGGTTGCAGCCACGTATACGGTCCCAGTCGCGACCGCCGGCCGGACCCGAACGGCGACCTCTTCCCCCTCCAGCGTCGTTCGCCAGCGTTCGTCTCCCGTGATTCGGTCGAGCGCGGCCACGACTCCCGAGTGACTCCCCGCGAAGACGACCGCCTCCGACACTGCGACGGAATTGACGTACTCTCCGAGGTGTGCCTGCCATGCAACCTCCCGTGCACTCACGTCGAACGCGACGACAGATCCGGTCGTGGTTCCGCCGTAGACGTGCGTGCCGCGGCCGGCGAGATGGCCGTATATCGCAGCCGTGTCACTGGAGAGCCGATACGCAGTCTCGCCCGTCGAGGCGTCCAAGGCATACAGTACCGCACCCTCGGTAGCGCCGTTTTCGTCCGTCCGCTCGGTGGTCACGAACACCCGGGCCCCCTGAGAGTCGACGTCGAGAAGCAACGGTTGACTCGTCAGGGTGGACAATCGACGCGTCCACAGCTCGCGCCCCGAATCGAAACCGAGACAGCGGACAGCACCGTCGGTACTGATGTACACCCGATCGCCACGAACCGTCGGGGAGCCGCCGTCGAACGCCGCCCGCCACTGGCGTTCGCCGGTTCTGGCGTCGAGCGCTCGGAGCCCCTCAGCGGTCGCCGACAGGACAGTCCCGTCGACGACTGCCACCTCGGACTGGCGATGGGCGACATCGGTCCCGACGCACCAACGACGAGAGATAGGTGGTCGTGGCGAGCGTTCGTCTGCGTTGTAACCGGCTCGCGCCGACGTGACGCCGCTCGTTCGGTGGGTTCCGATTGGGGAACGTGTCCGCTTCTCGGTACCGGGAGTCGCGGAAGCGACAGTCTCGCTCGGTGTCGCTGCGGACGTCGTCGCGGTCGCGGACCGGCCATCGGGCGTCCCCGCAGCGGCCCCGCTCCAGGCAAGCGTCGCGCCCAGAAGCGATAGCAACTGTCGTCGTGAGTGGAGGGCTGGCACACGAGTGAGTGGGAGGCCTCCCGTGAAAAGAAGTGGCGGTCTCGCTCGTGGTTGGTCTGGGAGACATCCCTCGTCCGAGTGCGGGATTCCGACGCCGAAGCGGGAGTGGGGGCAACACACTGCGAGAAATCGGCTGGTGCGACGTGCTCGTTCCCCACTCGCTGGGTCCACAGCCGCCGTTCGCGGCCCGGGACAGGCCCATTGAAATACGCAGTGGGCGATAGGTGTTGATCGGGGTGCGGTCAGTACGAGAGATTCACGTTGTATCACTACCGAATACTCTGTCCCAGAGTGTGTCGATGACGACGAATCCGACGAAGATCGCGACGACGTAACTGATAAAGTCGATTCCGATCGCGAGGGGACCGATAGCGTCGCGTGTATAGACGTTGTAAAGCGTGAATATGACTGCAGCGACCACGGCATCGGAGAGATGAGCGGAAAGCAGTGCTCGAAACGTCATTAACGGTGCCTTTCGGGGCTGGCTTCAAATTCGTGTTGGGTGAGTTTCTTGACTCGAATCCGACGTGTTCGCGGCCTTAAGCCACCAACTGTTTTTGAGTGGAACATATCTGCCGACGATGATTTCGTCGGAGTCAGCTGACAGAATCCGCGGGGGATAGTCGCATCCGCAACCCACGCCGCTGGACTGTGACGTACCCTATCGAGAGTACGGCGATGAGGACAACGGCCCCAACGTTCACCAGCCCCGAGACGGCGACGAATCGCGCGGGACCAGTGAATTCGGGGCGGAGGACCGTGGCGGCGATCTCCGCGGTCTCGGGTCGAACGTTACTCAGTCCGTAGACGTTGTTAAACGCGAGGTTCGTCGCGGAGTGAAGCCCGATCGGAACGGCCAGCGAATCGGTGACGACGTAGGCACTGCCCAGAACCACCCCCATCAGCACCCAGAACGCGAGCGCGGGCAGTGAAGCCGCCTGGTCGACGTGAACGACGCCAAAGAGCAGTGAAGACGTACCGAGTCCAGCCAGCACCGCACCGCGTTCGGAGAGCCACCGCAACTGGAGTCCCTCGGCGGCGTTGGTGAGCACGATACCGCGGAACAGCAGTTCTTCCCAGATTCCGACGAGCAAGAATTGGACGGAGAACGCGATCAGTGCCTGTGAAACGGGAAGCGCGTTCGCAGCGACGCCCGGTGACAGAACCGCCGAGATGTGCGCCCACCCCACGGAGAGGTGCACTCCGAGCGCCATCCCCCATACGAGGAACGCGATGACCGCACCCGCAGCCGCATCACGGATCCACTCCGGTCCGACGTCGAGTCCGTAATCAGTGAGTCGGCGGCGATCGACGTTCCAGGCCCAGACCACGGCCACGAGAAGCACTATTATTACGGTAAAGGCGTTCTGTGCGGCTCCCAGGACCGATGGCGGAAGATCTCGATTACCGAAGAGGACGGGCGGAAGGACCTGTGATCCGACGGCGACGAGTACGAACGCACCGAGGATCCGCCACAGTGCGCGCGGCCGGTGCTCAGTGCGGTTCCACAACGGGGCGAGCAGCGTCCGTGTGAACTGTCGTCGACGATCGGTCCCTCGCGTGGCGACGCTCTGCTGGTTGGAGGGGCTGTCCGCATCGCGGGGCACATCGGGCTTCGACATCGGTATGGTGAGCAAGAGGAGCCACGACAAAGAGCGCCATCGCCTGGTTTCAGCGAGTGAAGCCGGGCACAACCGAAACACGGCACCGAACTGTTATTGAGCACGAAATAGACGTGGCAGGTGTTGTGTCGGACGGAACAGACGCGGCGGCACTCGCTGACCTCCTCGCGGACGACTGTGCCCGACACATCCTCATCGAAACGAAAAATGATCCCTGTTCGGCGTCCGAACTCAGTGCACGTCTCGATACGTCGGAACCGACGATCTACCGTCGGCTCGAACGACTTCGGAAGCACGACCTCGTGTCCGAGGAAATCCGGCCCGTTACCGACGGCAAGAACTACAAAGTCTATCGAGCGCGACTCCACAGAGTCACGCTGGAACTCACCGATGAGGGCTTCGAGAGCACCGTCTCCCGTCGTGAACGGATGGCCGACCGGTTCACTCGCTTCGTCGAAAACAGATGACCACACTTGAAATCATCCTCCAGTCGATCGATCTCGATACGCTGAGCCGTGTGCGCACCGTCAGTGAACTGCTCTCCGTCGCCCTGGGCTTAGCGATCAGCTACCTGGCGTACCTCGGCTATCGCCGGAATCGAAGCCGTCCGATGCTGTTTATCGCCCTCGGATTCGCGCTTATCCTCGGCGTTCCTGGCCTCGCACTCGTCGTGCTGAGATTCGGCCTCGACGCACCGATCCCGATCGTCAATAGTGTCGGCCAAGTCAGCGAACTCGCGGGGCTCGTCGCGATCCTTTACGGGCTGTGGACGCCGCAGCGCACGTAGATAGGGAGACCTCGTGAGTGCGAGAACCGGTTCACACGCGTACCTGAGAAGGATCTCACTTCCCGCACGCGTGTCGTGATGGCAGTAAAGAGCCAATCACGAATGTGATCGACAGCGTAAACAAGTTGAGAGACACCGGCGCCACGTCGAATCAGCGAGGGGATCAGCTGGTTCGATGGGCATCGAGCCCAGCAGAATCAGTAGGTCGCCAGATCGGAGAGCAGCGCCGTCGCACGTGATTTGAGACTTCGGTCCACAGCCCCAACCGGTCGACGTGCGGTCGCGTTTCCGTACTGGTCGAACTCCGTCTCGATGCGATACGTCAGCGGTTTCGGTGTCTCTTCCTCCCAGAGGTCGACGACGAGGTCGCGATTGTCGACGATACGACGGAGCCGTCCCGTCTCGCTGTCTAGCGTCGCCTCGATCCAGCAGTCCCCGAACGCAGAGACGGACGTGAACGAGAGCGGAACGACCTGTGCGTAGGCGTCTGGCCCGGAAATTCGGTACGTGACTGTCCCGTCTCTCACCTCGGTTCGCGTCCAGTCAGTCCGATGTGGCCGGATAAACTCGCCGCGGACCGTCTCGACCACTGACCCGCCCTCGGCGACGGCGTCGACGCCGTCGACGCTCTCCGACAGACGCACTGTCCCGTTCTCCGGCGTCGGCGCGTCGAAATCGTACAGTATCGCCCCGTCGGTGACGTAGCACACGTTCGTCAACGGAAGGTCGTAGCTATCGCTGTACACGCGGCTGTAGTGAAGCAGCGCCCACAGCAGCTGGTGCGGCGTGACAAACTCCCGGTCCGGCACGTCTTCGACGCTTTCACTGCGAGTTAGCGGCGCATCGAACGTCGTCAAGGTGTGGAGGTGCCGCCGACGGGAGTGTTCGTGCCACTGTCTGCGCACGTCGAGGTCGTACGGTGCCTCGCCGGTCCAGTCGTTCAGCACCCGCACCGTCGTGATGGACCGATGGTCCGCGGCGTGACGGTGGCGGGCCGCCGCGACGATGCGCTCGCGGGGTGAGTCACCCGTCGGAAGCGCCGGGTCGTACGGACGGACGTCGGCCACGCGAACACCGCCGTACCCCGCGAGGGTGCCCACGGTCGCTGCCCCGACTCCGGCGAGGAACTCCCGGCGGTTCATCCGTCGGCCCCCGGAGTACTCGTCTCTGGCCGCCAGACGGCGACCGCTCTCGATGTCTGCCGCTCGGGCGCCACCCAGACCAGACGCGTCGTCGCCGGCTCCGGAATCTCGTGAGTCAGCGTCGCCCCCGGCGTGAGCGGAAACTCCCCGACCGAGTCCGTGCCGTCGCGGTCGACCCAGACAGTCTCGACGCCGTCGGCACCCGGTGTGACGACGAACAGGCGGCCCGTGTTCTCGGCCGTGACGCGGTTGCCGCGGTCGAACGTCACGCGGAATGCTTCACGGTCCGGATCCCAGTCTATCGTCGCGAAGATGTTCGGTCCGCTGGTCGGATACGCCGTCGTCGAGGGACCACTCGGTGTCAGCATACATCCGGAGAGGGGGACGAGCGTCGCGAGGAGGGCACGTCGATGCACGGGTGGCGCTTCGCCTACGAGGTGTAAATATGAGTGGGTCCGCGGACTGAGGGAGTCCTCGGCTTCTGGTGTTTACCGGTTGAGAGCCAGCCGGTCAACCGCGGTGTGCGGGAACTCGGGACGAGACAGATGCTCCTGGGCGATGCCGGGCAACCACGGTCGCGCTCGCAGCGTTGGACAGTCGAGGATTTCCCGAGCTGTCGTCTTTCAGTCACAACTGTAACGGCTTGGCGGATGGAGAGATCAACGGGCGTCAACGTCCCCCCACAGTCACTCAGACGTCGGGTTGCTCCACCCTGGCCTCCCAGAACCGGTCTCGCAAATACCGTTCATCCATCGCGCTGCGACCAGCCAGTCTCGCGAGTCGGCCGATGGAAGCCCAGAGCACCTTTTGCACAGGGAGCGGTGCAATGGCGATTCGCGTTTCGTCCTCGACGTACTCGGCCAACAACAGGCCCTGAACGAGATCAGGTTCGCCGAACTCTCCTTCAGTCCCGAAATGTCCCTCGTGGTCGAGTCCCGCGGACATATACTGGGTGTCGATCGTCTTGGTCCAAGGGACTTCGACGTGGAAGGCGACGAAACCGTCGGTGTCGTTTCTGAAGTAGTGCGGATCTCCAGGTTCGACGGTCAGTCGTTCACCAGGTTCGAGATGGTTCGGTTCGCCGTCAACGACGACAGTCACCGTACCTTCGACCGACCGGAAGACTTCGCGATTGCTCGTATGGACGTGAGGCGGCAGTTCGGTGGCATCCGGGCCGAGCCAGACGAGCATCGCTGGAGTGCCGTTCCCGCTCGATTCCGGGTACTGCAGTATCGTCGACCACATTCCCATCCCCGGACTCGATGCGAGGGCGTGCGGCGACGCGGAAAACAGTTGTATGGCACGTCCGTCCGGATCGACTTCGAGTTGAGGGCCGTCGGTCGGGTTACCGGCGTCGTCGAGCGGTCGGCCGGTTATCTCGGGGACCATACTCGCGGCGTCGCACGGTAGACGGAAATGACTGGTGAATACGAACCCACCCCGTCGGCGTCACTGGTAAAAGAAAGAATCGAGCGCAGGGGTTTGTTCGATAAATTAGAATACAAATCACTGTTTAGAGCGTGTCGTAGGAAGACGCTCATACCGTTACGAACTGGGAGGCCGAAGTCTGATATTACAGGCCCTCTGACAACAGGCAGATGCATTGGTTCCGAAAAGCGCGGTATGCGGTCGCTCTCTTGGTGATTCCGCTCACTGGAATCGCCTTCGCCACACGGATCGGTGAGCACTCCGCGCGGTACGTTGTAACGGTATATCTCGTATTAGCAGGAACGTTCGCGCTGACCGTAGGTATCGCGTATGCAGATCATTCCGTAACCGAGTGGCTCTCGTGATCTGTGATAGATTCACTAGCGCGCTGTAATACCCGGTGAAATCGTTCGTCGACAGCAGTCAACAGATACGATGGCGAGTGTCTGAGAGACGACCAGAACAGTTCTCACTCGCTTGTTCGTTCCAAACCACACTGCACAGAAACGTGACTTCCGCTGTAGCCCCGCCCCCGGGTTGCGGAGCGATGGAGGGTCAAATCCGCGCGCCTGCTTTCTCGCTCAGCGGTCGAACCGTCCGAGAAATCCCCCGCTTTCGGTCGATTCCTCGGGACCGTCAGGTTGGTTGATCTCGGGTGATTCGGTATCGGACTCGTCGTCGTCGTCGTCGTCGGCATCTTCGGATACCGACGGCGTCTCCGCCCGGCAGGTAACCGAAATGGGTTCGCCGTTTCGGGCGGCTTCGACCGCCCACATCTGTCCGCATCCGAGAACAGTCTGCCAGTCGTCGCCCGCCCGGCGAGCGACGGAAACGAGTATCTCGTCCGTCTCGGCGTCTCGGCCCGCGTACTCGATGCGGAACAGATCGCCGTAGATCTTCAGTCCGGAGGGCGTGTCGAGTCTGACCGGTGTGGTATCGGTCGACCCGTCGGGGCTCTCGACGGCCACTTCGACGACGGGGACGTCCTCCTCGGGCGTCGAAAAGGCGATTTCGAGCGTGTTGCCGTCCAGTTCGACGTCGGTCAGATCGACGAACGAGGCCGACTGACCGGTCGCTTCTGCCACGCGTTGCCGGAGCGGTTCGAGCGGAAGCCGGACAGTGTCGCGTCCCTGTGTCATCTCTCCGAGGGCCTACACGGGGGAGACGTATGACTTCTCCGGCGTTAGGACGGGGCCCTACCGGAGCTGGCTACCCCTCGTTAGGGAGAGCTTATAACCGCGGTCCGAAGACGTCGGCGAGTTCGTCCCGGACGAGGTCGCGCATCGCCTCGGCACGGGCCTCCCGCCGCGTCCGCTCGTCGAGGTAGTTTCGATCGGAGACCGCCGCGTCTCGGCTCCCTTGGGCGGCCGCGACGGCAGCCGTTCCGGCCTCGATCGAGGGCTGTTGCTGCCGGTAGAGCCGGTACCACGTCCGTCGGCCCATCTTCGGGAGCGGATGCCCGCCGTCGATCTGCACCCCCGCGCGCGCTCCGAGGTCCCGGAGCCACCTGCGCGCGGTCGCGGTCGACATCGGGCGATCGAGGGATTGGCCGGGCAACAAGTATCCCGTCCAGCCGTCGCGGTCCGCGAGGTCGTCGATGCGCCGTTGGGTCGCATCGACCCCGACGAGTAGTTCCACGGTGGCGCGCGTCCGACGGGCGTTCTTCCGTTCCCCGGCGGCAAACTCGATGTACGGAACGGTTCCCTCCCGATCGGATGGGTCGAGCACGAGTTGATCGACGTGAAGCTCGCAGGCCTCGACCGGGCGGAGTCCCCACCCGGCGAGCGCGAGGAGGAGGAAACCCTCGTCGGCGTCGGCGACGTCGAGCATCGCAACTAGGTCGTCGCGTGAGAGCGCGGGGTGATCGTAGCGCGGGTCCTCGTCCCACCCGAACCGGTTCAGGAGGTTCTCGGCGGGGTTGTAGAGCCCTCGGCCCATCTCGACGACGAACGTGTACCAGTTCTTCACTGCCGAGACGTACTTCTTTTTCGAGGCGAGCGTTCCGAGTTCGTCGTCCAGAACGCGGAACGTATCGCGGACCCGGGCGATCTCGTCGGGTTTGGCGGTCTCGTCCAGCAGCGGCGTGAGCAAGTCGCTCGTTCCGTTGACGTCGCGGTACGTCGTCGCGAACGTTTTCAACCGAGATTTGCGCGGGGCCACCGTCGTCGAGGCGCGTCCTCGGTCCCGTTCGAGTTCTTCGAGGTAGTCCTCGAATACCTGAACGGTGGGGTCGTGATCGAGCCCCCAACCGTCGGTTTCGTCGTCGTTGCTGGCAGGTGGCAGACCTACCTTTTCGTAGAACTGGCCGGGCGAGAGGTCGTACGAGCGTCGAAGTCGTTCGACGAACCCCGAATAGTTCGATTTGAGCCACGCGTACGTCGGCGTTTCGCGAGTCGGGTCGAGTTCGACGGCGGGGTCCGCGCGGATCGCTGGAATGATCTCATCCCGATAAAACCGATCGAACTCGCCTAAATCGTCGAATTGGGCGTATTTCGGCGTCATATCTCGATTTCGAGCCGCCGGAGAAACCCGCTCGCTCCGTCCGTGGGTGATTCGAAGTGCATCCGTTTGGGTGGGTAGAGCGTTTCTATCTAGGATATTATAATTTGTGGTGTGTCGTTGTCCCGAGCAGACAACGAAACAACACAGAAATAGCGACGGTCGAGGACACTAAGCGATAAATCATATAGCGCGATATCAAATTTTCCAGTGCGGACTGCGGCACCCTTCACTCCGGCGTCCGAGGAGTTCGGGACGCTACGGCGTGAAATCGGTCGGAGACGACGCGTCACACCGGAGAGGTCGCTGCGCGAGAAAAACTGGCCGAGCCGTCAGTAGTCCGCGACGCGCTCGATCGCTTCGGCGATGCGCGGGGGATGCGGGATGTAGTAGTCCTCCATCGACAGCAGCGGGACGGGGATGTCGAATCCGGTCACGCGCTCGATGGGCGCTTCGAGGTACATCAACACCTCGTCGTTGATCGTGGCGATGATCTCGCTGGCCCAGCCGCCCGACTTCGGCGCCTCGTGGACGACCACGCAGCGACCGGTCTTCTCGACCGAGTCGACGACCGTCGCTCGGTCCATCGGTGAGATCGTTCTGAGATCGATCACCTCCGCGTCGACGTCGATCTTCGAGACCGCTTCGAGCGTCTTGTGCATCATCGCGCCCCACGAGATCACCGTCACGTCCTCGCCTGCGCGACGAACGGCGGCCTCCCCGATCGGAACCTCGTAGTCGTCGTCGGGCACGTCCTCGCGGATCGACCGATAGACGTGCTTCGGCTCCATAAACAACACCGGGTCCGGGTCCCGAATCGAGGCCTTGAGCAGGCCCTTCGTGTCGTACGGCGTGCTCGGAATGACCACCTTCAGTCCCGGAATGTGCGCGTATGCGCCTTCGAGGCTCTCGGAGTGGTGCTCCAGCGCGCGGATCCCCGCCCCGTACGGCGTTCGGACGACCAGCGGCGCGCTCCACTCGCCGCGGGTGCGCCACCGCATCCGACTCGCGTGGGTGACGAGTTGGTCGAACGCCGGCGGGAGGAACCCCGAGAACTGGATCTCCGCGACCGGGCGCAGCCCGAAGACCGCCAGTCCGACCGCGCCGCCGGCGATGGCGATCTCCGAGAGCGGCGTGTCCACCACGCGTGTCCCGCCGAACCGGTCTTTCAGCCCCTCCGTCGCCCTGAACACGCCGCCGGTCTCGGCGACGTCCTCGCCGAAGACGACGACGCTGTCGTCGCGTTCCATCTCCTCGGTCAGCGCCATATTGATCGCGTTGATGATAGTTTCAGGCATAGATGCTCACCCCTTGGGTCGCCGCACGATGTGCTCGTCTAAGTCGTCCAGTTCGCTCAGGCTGCGTTCGAGCTCTCGCAGTTGCGCTTCGAGCTCGGGCGGCATCTCCTCGTAGAGGTGGACGAACAGCTCCTCGACCTCGCGGGGGCCGTACGCGTCGGCGGCTTCGATCGCCGCATCGAACTCCTCGTCCACCTCGGCGACCATCGCCTCCCTGTCGACGTGGTCCCACAGTCCTTCCGACTTGAGGAAGGACTCGTAACGCTCGATCGGGTCGCGGTCGAGCCACGGTTTCACCTCGTCTCGATCGCGGTACTTCGTGGGGTCGTCGCTCGTGGAGTGACCCTCGCGGCGATAGGTGAGTCCCTCGAAGAGGACGGGATTGCCCTGCAGCGCGAGCTCTCGGGCCTCGCTCATCGCGTGATACGTCGCGAGAACGTCGTTGCCGTCCACGCGGATCCCGTGAACGCCGTATCCGACCGCGCGCTGGGCGATCGAGTTGGCGTTCGTCTGCTTCTCGAACGGCGTCGAGATGGCCCACTGGTTGTTCTGACAGTAGAAGATCGTCGGGGCGTCGAGTACCCCCGCGAAGTTGACCGCCTCGTGGAACGCGCCGGTACTCGTCGCGCCGTCGCCGAAGTGCGCCGTGACGACCGAGTCGGTGTCGGTGATGTTCATTCCCCACCCGATGCCGGTGACCACGGGAAGGTAGCCGCCGACGGAGATACCGATCATACAGTTCTGTTCGGCCAGGTACTTCTGCGCGTCCTCGATGCCGCGCCAGAAGAGCAGAATGTCCCGCAGTGAGACCCCCTTCATTAGCATCGCGCTGGTTTCGCGTCCCATCGCCAGCAGGTAGTCGTCCTCGGCGAGGGCGTAGCCGCTCCCGACGATACTCGCCTCGTGGCCGCGGCTCGACCCGACGGTCCCCATCTCGCCGCGTCGCTGGAGGTTGATCATCCGCTCGGCGTACCGCTTCTCGACGAGCATCCAGCGATACAGATCGATGAACTCCTCGGTGTCGAGGTCCGGCACGTCCGCGGGGTCGTACTCGCCGTTTTCATCTATTATTTGATATTTAGTGACGGGGAGGTCGTCCTGCGTGATCCACGGGGCTTCCAGTTCAGTGGCCCCCTGTGAGGTGTTTTCGGTCATATCTCGTGGCTTCCGTGTCGGTAGACTTGTCGTGTCGATAATAAATATACCGAACGAATTGACGCCGTGTGGTGATTGGAGCGGCGGGACCGGACAGTACGGCAGCCACCTCTGGAAAAGTCCGAGACCGACCGTGTCGAACCCAGTTACCTAAACGTCTAAATGGCGTGGCCGACGTACATCGGTGATGTATGGCAGAGAGTGTCACCCACGGTTGGTCGGTCCCAGATTCGTGCTCCGTGGCATCGAGCGAGAGCACTGGTCAGTTCGCCCGGGTGATTGCCCGATGATCGACGCGGCCGAGGAGCGGGTCGTCGACTGCGACTGGCACTACCAGGACTCGTTCACAGAAGTCGCGAAGTATATGCCCGAGCCCTGGCGCACGAAGTACAAGAACAGCAATTGGGAGGACGCCGGCGTCACGCAGGCGCTCAGTTCGTTCTTCCCGACGTCGACGGGCGACAGACAGAATTACGGCAAGGTGCTGCGGGAGCACTCGAACTACCCCGACGAACCCGAAGAGCCCGAACGCGTCCGCGAGGGAATGGACTTCCTCGACGTCGACGTCTCCCTGCAGATCTCGCATCTCATCCTCGCTACAGGCGGAATCAACGCCGACGACGAACGCATTCAGGCGTTTACGAGGGGATATATCGAGTATATGTTGGCGGAGGTGCTGGACCCCGACGACGGCGTCTACGGCCTCGCGCCGGTCCCGTACGGCGACATCGACGCCTCACTTCGGATCCTCGATCGCGTCGAGGACGAGGAGGCGTTCGTGGGAGCGTGCTTCGTCACGGCGGGGGCGAGCCCGCCGCTCGGCAATCGGAAGTACGATCCGATCTACGAGCGCTGCGAAGATATGGACCTCCCGGTGGTCTATCACACGGGCGGGTCGGGACTCGACGAGTACGTCCGTGCGGGCTATCAGGAGATGATCGAGACCCACACGCTCGGGTTCCTCGAGTCGAATATGTCGCAAATCGTCAGCGTCGCCTGCCAGGGCGTCCCCGAGAAGTACCCCGACCTCGACATCGTCTTTATGGAATCGGGCGTCACCTACATACCCGGCTTGGTGAGTCGTCTCGACGAGGAGTACCTCAAGCGCCCCGAAGAAACGCCGCTACTGGATACGCGACCCAGCGAGTACATCACGGACTTCTACTTCGGGACCCAACCGCTGGAGATCTCCGCCCGCAACGATCTGCTCGAACTCTGCTTCGATATGATCGGCACGGACCAACTGCTCTATGCTTCGGACTATCCACACTGGGACTTCGACAGTCCCTCGGTCATCAACGACCTGCCGATGCTCGACGACGACGACCGCCGCGCGATTCTCGCCGGCAACGCGATGGAGGTGTTCGGGGTATAGGCAGACGCAAGAGTCCCTGACCAGCGATGTAGATTGACGTGGAAAGCAGGGACGGCGGCGGGTGGCCGATCGGCGAAAGACGACGCAGAAGCGGTCAGTTCGAGGGGATGTAGTCGTTGGTCGCGTACTCCGTGACGTCGAAGCTCTCCTCGACGAACCCGAGGTTGACCATCTCGTCCATCGTGAACTGCAGGCGGTCCATATCGATCGTGAGGTCCTGCCGGTAGTAGTCGTTGTTCGTGAGGAAGAAGCCGTCGACGAGCGGCTCGGGAAGCTCGAAGTACTCCGCGGCGAGCGAGACGACCTCGCTGCGGTTCTCGTAGGCGTAATTGACCATCTCGCGGAAGTCCTCACCCCACGCCGCGATGGCGTCGCCCTTCTCGTCGATGGAACTGTTCGCGGCGACGGTGTAGGCGAACGGGTACGCCTGGTCCCACGTCTCCTGTGAGGTGTACACTTCGGTGAATCCCTCGCCGCGAGCGGAGACGGCGAAGATCGCCGGGAAGACGCCGGCGTCGATACGACCGTCGTTGATCGCGGAGACGAACGTCGGGAACGGCAGTTCGACGATCTCAGCGTCGTTCTCGGGGTCGAGGCCGACCTGCTGGAACTTCTTGACGATCATCGCGTGGACGCCGGTCCCCTGTGCGTTGACGCCAATGGTCGCTCCTTCGAGGTCTTCGGGTTCGGTGATGTCCGAGTCCGCGCCCGAGAAGATGGTGATGCCGTACCAGTCGGGGTGAGCGTCCCAGAAGTCCGTCGCGATCATCGAGATGTTCCCCGGGACCGCCTCCTGACGGACGGCGGACGCGTAACTCACCGTCGAGAGCAGCGCCATATCGGCGTTGCCCGCCGCCATCTTGTTCAGCGAGTCCGGCGTGCTCTGGTCACGAGTGACGTTGAGTTCGTACTCCGAGCCGAGGTTCGTGAGTTGTTCTTGGATGTCTTCGATCGCGAACAGCGAGGCGATGTTCTCGACGGGTACGGTAAACGCCAGCCCGAGTTCCGGCGTCCCGCCACCGGTGATGCTCGAACACCCGGCGAGGCCGGTGAGTCCGACGGTCCCGACCGCGGCGCTGTGTTTCAGAAACGATCGGCGACCCGAGTTTTTGAGTGGCATCGTAAAGTGAGTAACATAATCGAACTAAATAAATGTTTGTGAATATACGCCAACAGCGGCGTTCGGACGGCGACGACGAGAGCACTCTCGTCACCGGCGAGTTGCACGAACGCGTTCCGGCCAGCGAAAGAGGCGATCGAAGCGGTAGAGTACCGTCGAGCATCGGATCTCGGGGGGTGCCGACGGCTGACAGGGAGCTATCGGCAGTTAAGAACATAATAACAGTCGTGGACACGACCGTGCGGCGTTTCGTCAAAAACGCGGACGCGTCGCCTCAGTAGTTGACGCGGGCCTTCGACTCGATTTGCCCGATCCACTGCCGGTCTTCGAGATCGCCCTCCTGCCACTCGATGGTCTCCCACTCCGGATCGAAGACGAGGTAGCCGCCGGCGTTGAACTCGATGCGGTGGCCGCTGACGGGGTCGCGCACGTAGAGGAACTTCCCGCGGGAGATGGAGTGCTGTCCGATCCCGTCGGTCGGGATGCCGTGCTCGTTCATCGCGTCGTGCGCGTCGAAGAGGTCGTCCGCCGTGTCCACTTTGTACGCGATGTGGTGCAGCGCGGGGTCGTTCGCCGGGTCCTCGTCTTCGATCACCGCGGCCTCGATCTTGTTGCCGTTGGCGCTGAGGAAAGTCCCCCATCGCGAGCCGTCCTTGCGGTCGTACCGCTCCTGCACGCGGAAGTTGAGCGCCTCCTGGAGCCACTCCCGGAAGTCGTTGGCCGCGGGGTCCCACAGCTGGACGTGATCGATTCGCTTGGGCGCGATCGGATTCGTCGTCGTCCGGGAGTACGTCTTGTTCTTGAGCTTCGAGCGACGCTCCGCCGGCGGGTCGGGTTTCTCCATTTCGTAGTAGAACTCGAACTCGTGTCCCGTGGGCGTCGTGAAGCGATAGGCCTCGCCCTGGCCGAGTTCTTCGCCGTCGTCGATCCACGTCACGTCGATGTCCCGCTCCTCGAGGGCTTCCTCGAAGGCTCCGAGATACTCGGGCTTACGCGTCTGCCAGCCGACGTGGTCGACCCCGGCCTCGTCAGCCTCCGAGAGGACGATCGAGTGGTGGTCGAACTCGTCGACGGCGCGGAGGTACGACGTGTCGCCGTCGCGTTCGACCTCTTCGAAGCCGACGGCGTCCCTGAAGAACTCCAGCGAGCCGTCGAGGTCGGGCGTTTCGAGCGCTACGTGACCGAGGCGAGCGAGTTCTGGATTCATCACAACTCAGTGCACGTCGGTCTCCGATAATAACCTATCCTTCCGAACGGACGTTCGCCGGAACCGAAGGAGTCGAGCGTCCGGACGTTACCGCAGCGAGTCGACCGAATCCAGCCGTTCCGAGAGCGTCGACTTGATCGACGCGAGGTCGCCCCCGATTCGGATGATCTGGTGGCCGTCGTCGACGGCCGATTCGATGGCCTCGGGCTCGGTCTCGATGACGCCCGTCGGAACGTCCGCCTCGTGACACGCCTCGGTGATCTGCTCGATCGTCTCGACCACTTCGGGATGCGTCTTCTCGCCGGGGTGACCCATCTGTACCGAGAGGTCGGAGGGACCGATGAACACGAAGCCGAGTTCCGGAACCGAGAGGATGTCGTCGAGCTCGTCGACCGCGGTCGTCTTCTCGATCATCACGCCGAGGCACACCTCCCGGTCTTCGGTCTCGATGTAGTCACCGCCGGACAGCCCCCACGTCCGGGAACGACCGCTCGCCATACCCCGTTCGCCGGGTTCCCCGTCGTAGACGAACCGAGCGGCTTTCGCGGCCTCGCGGACCTCCTCGGCGGTGTCGACGCGCGGGATGAAGACGTTTCTGACGCCCGCGTCCAGCACCTTGCGGATCAGAGAGGGGTCGCCGCTCGGGAGCCGGACGAACAGTTCCGTCCCGCCGATTTCGGCCGCCCGTGTCAGTTCCTCGAAGACGGTGCTGTCCCACGGGCTGGGACCCATGTGTTCGAAGTCCAGCCAGACGAAGTCGATCCCGAGTTCGCCGTAGATCTCGATCACTGTGGGGGAGAAGGTCGACGACCGGGCACCGAAGACGACGTCACCGTTCTCGATGGCGTGCCGGAAGGCGTTTCGTTGCTCCATTGTGGGAGCGACTGCGGGAGCGAGTGTGTTATACGTTCCGATCGAATCACTCGACGGGCCTCGCGGGCGACGCGGTCGGCGGAAAGAGACACCGAATCGGGGGGGCATCGGACGAATCTCCGGCGACGGCTGTATCGGCGGAGTACACCCGGGGATTCTCGACGGCAGTCCCGGAGCGGCGGCTCCGGGGTAGAACCGAAAGAAGAGGGACGGACGCGGCGTCGGCCGCGCTATTCGTCGTCTTGAACGATCTGGAAGCGGCGGCCGTCGGGGTCGCGGAAGTTGGTGATCGTGCGGCCGGTCTTCTCGACGTGGTAGGGACCGACGATGGAGTCGACCTCTTTCTCTTCGAGGTCCGCAGTGATCTCTTCGATGTTGTCGACGCCGAACGCGATGTGGTTGATACCGGGGACTTCCTCGCCCTCGACGGTGTGAATCTCGAAGAGCGGGCCGTCGCCGTCACCGGGGACGAGTTCGAACGACTGGCCGTGGTGTTCGGTCTCGCGGTGCTCCTCGTAGCCGAGTTTCTTCAGGAAATCGGCCATCTCGCTCGCGTCGCTGGCTTCGATCTCGATGTGGTCGATCTCGCCGATCATACTCCGAAAGTGCCGTGCAACGGTAGTAAGTATTCCGATATTGGTACCCAAAGTGAGGGACGCGACGCCGGCCTCCCGAGCGGCGGCAGTCCTGCCGGGCTGTTCGCGCTACTCTCGGTCGGGAACCAGTCGCGACCGGAGTTCGGCGCGGTCGAGTTTCTCCGTCGCGGTCCGGGGGAACGACTCGTCGACGAAGTGATACTCGCGCGGCCGCTCGAAGCGGGCGACTTCGTCGCTCTCGAGACACCACGCCTCGAGCTCGTCGGGGCCGACGTCGGCGTCGGTCCGGCGAACCACCGCGACGACCTTCTCGCCGTACTCGTCGTCCGGCACGCCCACCACCGCCGCCTGCTCGACTGCCGGGTGTTCGAGCAGGCGCTCCTCGATCGGCGTCGGGAAGACCTTGATTCCCTTCGATTTGATCATGAAGTCGGTCCGACCCTCGACGTACAGGTAGCCGTCTTCGTCCTTGTATCCGAGGTCGCCGGAGTACCACCACCCGTCCTCGAACACCTCCTCTGTCTTTTCCGTGTCGTTCCAGGCCCACGCCGCGCAGTCCGGACCCTTGATGATGATCTCGCCGGTCTCCCCCGCGGGTCTGACCGCGTCAGGTCGGCCGCCTGGTTCGACGACTCGGACCCGGGTTCCGGAGATCGGCTTGCCGACGCTCCCCGTCCGATCTTCGGTCAGTTCCGCCGCGCTGATTTCGGTGCCCAGGACCTCGGTTGCCGCGTAGCTGTTGAACACGTCCTCGCAGATCTCCTCGCGGATGGAGGCGAGCGTGCGCTCGTCGAGGTACTCGCCGCTTGTCACCACCCGGTCAAGCGAGCCGAGATCGTACTCCGAGAGCGAGTCCAGCCGGAGCACCTCCTGCCACATCGTGGGAATCAGATCCGCGGTCGTCAGGTTCTGTTCGTCGATCAGACGGACGTACGCCTCGGGATCCCACTCCGAGAGGAAGTACGTCGTCGCGTTCGACGACAGGGCGGGGAGGAACAGCGCGTACCACGCGGCGAAGGAGGGGGTGAACACGTGCGCCTGGGCCGCAGTGCGGTCGAGTGCGAGGAGCTTTTCGAGGTGGAGCGCCTTGTGACAGAGCGCACGGTGGGTGTGACACCAGCCCTTCGGTCGCCCGGTCGTGCCGGAGGTCCACTGGATGGACGCGACGTCGTCCTCCCGGACGCGGATGTCGGGGGCGACTGCCTCGTGCGATTCGATCAGCGGTTCGTGCGACTGCTCGTAGTCAGTCCGCTCGGTGCCGGTCGTGATGACCGCGCTGAGGTCGGTCGTGATCTCGTCGTAGAGGTCCGATTCGACGAACGCGGAGAACTGCTCGTCGACGACGAGCACGCGGGGGCGGATCGAGTCGATACAGTACCGCAGCGTCTCCGCCGAAGCGCGCGTGTGAAGGTTGGAGACGATGCACCCCGCTTTCATCGCGCCGTTGAACAGGATGCTGTGCGCGATCGAGCAGTCGCAGAGGAACGCCACCCGGTCGCCCTGCGCGCAATGCTCGCTGAAGGCGTTCGCCGCACGGCGACTCCGCTCGTCGAACGTCGACCACGTCACCTCTCGCCCGGTGGTCGCCTCGCCGTACGCGATCCGATCGGGATTGTTGGTCGCGGCCATCTCCGAGAGTTCGTGTATCGGCGGCAGCCCGACGGTGGATGTCGTGTGCATCGTCCGTTCAGAGGTCGATGTAGTTGCGGAACATCCGGTTGTCCGGGACGTCGAGGTCGAACAGGCGAACCGCGTTGCCGCCGAGGATCAGGTTCAGATCCTCCTGCGGGAGGTCGCGGTCCATCGCGAACTTCTGGAGTTGGCGGAGGCTCGGCCCCCAGAAGTCGACCTGGTGCGCCGGGAGTCCGCGGTCTGCGACCTGGTCCCAGTAGTATGGCGGGTCCTCGTTCGGCTGGCTGATCTGCGGCATCGACGCGCCCCAGTCGGTCCCCCAGAGCAGCTGGTCGACGCCGATGTTGGGGTCGTTCAGCGGTTTCTTCAGCAGGTCGGCCCAGTAGAGGCCGATCTCGAGGTAGACGTCGTCGAAGGACGCGGCGACCTGACAGCACTGGTCGACGTGGTGTTCGCGCCACGTGGCCTGCATCCCGCCGTGGTCGAAGATTATCGGGACGTCGGGATACTCGGCCTTCATCTGACTGGCGAGCGTCGGGTCGCTCCAGTCCGGGAAGTGATCGAAGATCCCGAGCCCGGTGGCGTAGCCGGAGACGTAGCCGGTGTGCCAGCGGATCGGCACCTCGTGTTTGGCGGCGACGTCGAAGAACTCGCGGAGTTCGTCCTTTCGGTCGGCCCAGTCCATCGGCTCCTCGGTCGTCGGGTCGTACGGCATCCCCTCGCCGATCATCCGGAAGCCGTCCTCCTCGAGCCACTCGTCGACCTCCGCGGCAGCCTTCTCGGCGGTCCACTCCTCCTCGCCGCGCTGGGCCGCCTTCATCGTCTGGACCGGGTAGGCGGCGGCGACGAACTTCTCGGGGTGTTCCTCCATCATCTCGGCGTGCATCTCGTTCGTGAACCCGAAGGTCCCCGGGAGGAGGACGCACATGTCGACGCCGTAGGTGTCCATATCCCGGAGGACGCGATCGGAGTTGTCGTAGACGATCACCTCGTCGTCCTCGGTGGCCTCGTCGCCCGGAACCGCAGTCACCATTTTTTTCGCGAGTTCACCGTAATCGGCCTCGCCGTCGAGTTGGATCCGCGCGGCGTGGCGCTGCGCGTGGCAATGCGTCTCAACCAGGAATCGACCCAGCTTCATACCTGACCATTCCGCTATCTTTTAATAAATGTATGTGTACACTCGATCGCTGCAACGCGATGGCTGGACACGTCGCAGATCGACGCCGTGTTCAGATCAAACGGAGACGTCCGTCGACCGGCCGTACGGGTGGGCAAGTACAATAATCCGTATGAATATCGGAGCGTTTGCGAGCCTTCGCTCCCACGGTCTCACGACGGCGTGCGACCCGGATGGAGTTGCAACCACCACAGTATCAGAGCGTTACCGTAAGTCGCACGTCGTTCACCGCGAGGCTCGCGAACGCAAGCCTCGCGGCCTTTTTTGGTCCAGATTTTTTGCGGGGGTTCGAGGCCGCGCGTAGCGCGGCCGAGGACTCCCGATAAAAGAGGTGGGTTAGAGGCTGCAGCGGGCGTCCGGAATGACGTCGGGGTACTCTGCGAGGACTTCGACCTCCGTGGCGTCACCGGCCTCGACGCGTCGGCCGCCGAAGAAGTTGAGCGCTGCCTGGTGATCTTCCTCGCGGAACTGGATCGGACCGAAGACCGAATCCCACTCCAGCCCTTCGAGTTCGGTAATGATGTCGTCGGTGCCCGTGCCACCGGCGGCCTCGATCGCCGTCGCGAGCGCACGCATAAGCTCGAAAGAGGCCCCGGCCGTCGAGTTCGGCAGCAGGTTGCTGTCGAGGTTGTTGTAGAGGCTCTTGAACTCGTTGTTGACCTCGGTATCGAGACTGGGGTTGTAGAAGTGCGTGCCGAACCAGCCGTCGACGGTGACTTCGTTGGCCATCGTCGAGGCGGCGAACTGGCCGATCGGCTTCCCTGAGTTGAACATCATCACCTTCTCCTCGGGGAGCCCGAACGAGTTGGCCTGCGGGATCAGCTGCGCGGCCGCACCCCAAGTGAGGACGCCGGTCACGACGTCGGCATCGCTGTTGGAGATCTCGGAGATGTACGTCGACCAGTCGGTTTCGCCGAGCGGGACCAGCGTGCTGCCGGCGACTTCGCCGCCGACCTCGCTCATCGCCTCCTCGACCAGTTGGAGGCCGTTCTGGCCGAGCGCGTAGTCCTGCGACACGTAGTAGACGCTCGAGGGGTCGATGTCGCGGTCGATGTGGTTGGGGAGCTCCTGGATGAACTGCGTCCCCGTCGGCGCCAGGTGCCGGTTGCTGGGCCAGATGAAGAACGCGTACTCGTTACAGTTTTCAGGGTTCTCACGGGCCTCGACCGAGGAGGCCGTCGTCAGGAGGTGCGGCACCTGCCCGTCCTCTTTGATGTACTGCATCACGGCGATCGAGTTCCCACTGCTCACCGGGCCGATGATGGCGTCGACGTCCTCGTCTTCGACGAGCGTTCGGGCCGCCTGAATCGACGCTTCCGGCGTGGACTCGCCGTCCTCGATGATGAGTTCGAACTCCTCGTCGAGGATCGTGTTGTTGAGATACTCTTGAGCGACTTCGAGCCCGCGTCGGTTCTCTTCACCGGTCCGGGCGAACGGGCCACTTAGGGCCATCACCGCACCGATCGTGACCGAGTCGGACCCGCCGCCACCCCCACCGAGGCAGCCGGCAGCCGACGTAATGCCCGCGACGCCCGCAGCTTTGAGGAACGATCTTCTCTGAAGCATTGTATGCCTACACTGTGTGTTACCAGTATTCATAATAAAATTTCGGGTTGGATTGCGGCGAATTTAGCGGCCTTTGCGACGAGCGGGGCGAATCGAGCGGGAGCGAGTGGACCGACCGAGAGAGCGAAACGGGAGCGGAAGCGTTACTCCTTACCCCTGATGAACCCCATAATCCCGTCCGGGAGGGCGAAGACGAAAATCACGAAGAGGAGACCGAGAAGCAGCCGGTAGCCTTCGAGCCAGATGCTCTGGAGGACCTCTTGCATAAACACGAGGCCGATGGCCGCGGCGAACGGTCCGAGGAGCGTCCCCGTCCCGCCGACGATGATCCAGATGATCACGTCGCCGGTCAGCGCGAAGGAGATCAGCGACGGCGAGGCGATGCCGATGGAGCCGACGTACACTGCCCCAGCCAGGGCGGAGACCACGGCGGAGACGACCCACGCGATCATCAGCTCGCGGTTCGTGTCGTATCCGAGGTACCGCATCCGGAGTTCGTTCTGTCGCGTCGCCTGCAGAACGTCGCCGTAATCGCTCTTGATCAGCACGTACAGGCCGATCCCGAAGACGGCGACGACGAGCAGCGTGAAGTAGTAGTAGGGCGTGCTGCCGCCGAGATCGAGGCCGAGGACCTCCGGCGGGCTGAAGAAGCCGAGACCGTCGGAGCCACCGGTCACCGAAGTCGTGACGAACGTGAAGTCGTATGCGATCGCCCCGAAGGCGAGCGTGAACAGCACGAAGTAGACGTCACCGATCCGGCGTTTGATCGGGACGTAGCCGACGATGACCGCCATCACGATCGCGAGGACGACGGCGACAGGGAACCCGAGCCAGAACGACTGTCCGTAGTCGACGACCACCTTGGCGACGGAGTAGGCACCGAGTCCGAAGAACGCCGCCGGGGCGAGCGTGAGCAGTCCGGCGTAACCGAGGACGACGTCGACCGAGATGGCGAACAGCCCGAAGATGAGCGCCTCGGTGGCGAGGCTGGACTGACTGGGGGCGAGGATCGGAACCGAGAGCAGCAGCAACGCGCCGAAGACGAACAGGGGACGCCGAGCTCGCCCGCGAACGAACTCGCGGGCCTCGGTCAGCGTGTCGCTCATTCGTGCACCTCCGGCTTACCGAAGAAGCCGCGCGGTTTGTACAGGATGAACACCATCGCCGCCGCGAAGATGAGAATCCGGACGTACGTGGGAGCGAGAAGCAACCACCCGAAGGCGATGACCTGCCCGACGATCATACTCACGACGAACGAGCCTTTGAAACTCCCCATCCCGCCGACGATGATGACGAGAAACGCCATCGTGATGTAGTCGAGCCCGATCGTGGGATACATCGACGTGATCGGGGCGGTGAGCGCCCCGGCGAGCGCCGCCAGCGCGGTGCCGAGGACGAACGTGACGGTATAGACCTTAGACGTGTCGACGCCGAGGATCTCGGCAGTCGGCTGCATATTCGCAGTGGCGTGGATCTCCAGTCCCAGTCGTGTTCTGGTCAGTAGCAAGCCGATAGCGAGCGCGACGGCCGCGCCGACGGCGATGACGAAGATCCGATACGAGGGGTAGCTCACGCCGAACAACTGAATCGACTCCGGAAGCGGCGACTGAACCGTGTACGATCGGCTCCCGAAGTAGACGGCGAGGGCCTCCTCGATGACCAACCCGATGCCGAACGTCGAGAGGAACCCGAGCAGCGGTTCGTCGTAGATCCAGTACAGGACCTTCCGTTCCAGTGCGAGCCCCAAGAGCGTCACCAGCACGACCGAAATCACGAGGCCGAGCCAGAAGTTCCCCGTCACCTGAAGCACGACGTAGGTCCCGTAGCCCCCCAGGGCCAACATCGCGCCGTGCGCGAAGTTGATGAGACCGATCAGCCCGAAGATGAGCGAGAGCCCGCTCGCCACCAGAAAGATGATCATCCCACGACTGAGGCCGTTCAGTACGTATGTGATGAAGTTGTCAGCGGTGATAAGTGGGAGTTCGTACATAGATGTTACCCGAGATCGATATCCAAGTGATCGCAGTCGGACCCTCGACGACTGTGCGAGTTACCGGTCGTCATACATAACACACTGTACGCGATACTCCACATCATAATATAATTTTTGTTAAAGTGGGAAACGAGACGCAATTCGGAACCCCACTTGTCGCGGATTGAAAGGCATTCTGCGGGAGAGCGGCCGCGTTCGCCCGGCTGCACCTTGTCGAGCGCAGGTGACGAGCGGGGTCGAACCGGAGGTCTGACAACGTCGAAAGGGCTGCCGGGGGACCGTTGCGGTGGCAACCGCTGTCGGGAGTTCAGACAGTCAGATACTTGTCCTGAATTCCCTCGTCGCCGAGGAACTCCGAGTCGCCCTCTTCGACGATCTGACCGGTCTGGATCATATACCCGCGGTCGATGAGCGGCAGCATCCGATTGATGTTCTGCTCGGCGATCAGAACCGCGCGATCGCCCGTCACGAGCGATTCCAGTATCTCGACGACGTCGTCGATGATCGTGGGCGCGAGCCCCTCAGTCGGCTCGTCGAGGAGGAGGAGGTCCGGGTCCGTGACCAGCGCACGTCCGATGGCGAGCATCTGTTGTTCGCCGCCGCTCAGCGTCCCGCCGCGCTGGTTCTGCCGTTCGCCGAGGCGTTCGAACTGCGTGAAGACGTTCTGGATCCGGTCTTCGCGGACGTCGTCGCCGACGTCCGCCGACATCGCCAGATCGAGGTTCTCCCGGACCGAGAGCGCGGGATAGATTTCGCGCTCTTCAGGAACGTACGCGATGCCCTCTCGGATGATCTCGTGTGGCGACCACTGGGAGACGTCTTGCCCCCGGTAGGTGACGGTTCCCGTCTTTCGATCGATGCGGTTCACGAGGCTGTTCAGGAGGGTCGTCTTCCCCATCCCGTTCCGGCCGAACACGCCGACGACGTCGTTCGTGCCGAGGTTCATCGAGACGTCGAAGAGGACCTGACTATCGCCGTAAAAGGCGTTCAGGTCCTCGACGGAGAGGAGTTCACTCACCGAGATACACCTCCTTGACCTGGGAGTTCTGAACGACGTTTTCCGGGGTGTCGGTCGTGAGCACTGACCCGTTGTGGAGAACCGTGATCCGGTCCGAAATCGCCCTGACCAGGTCGATGTCGTGTTCGACGATCAAGATCGCGTAGTCGCCGCGAAGCTCTTCGAGGATCTCCCTGACCTCGTTCGTCTCCGACTCGTTCAACCCGGCCGCGGGTTCGTCGAAGAGGATGACCTTCGAGTCCATCGCGAGCACCATCGCGATGTCGAGGAATCGTTTCTGCCCGTGAGGGAGGTTCCGCGCGACCGTGTCGAGTTGGTCTTCGAGGTGGGCCAGCTCGGCGACTCGCTGGATCTCCTCCGAGTAGTCGGCGTCGCGGTCGAGAACGCTACGGACGGTCCGCGTCGACTCGCGGACGGCGAGACGGAGGTGCTTTCTGACCGTCATCTCGGGAAAGTACTGGACGACCTGGAACGACCGCCCGATCCCGCGGCGTGCGATCGTCGACGGGGAGAGGCCGACGAGGTCCTCGCCCTCGAATTGAATGGTGCCCCTCGTCGGAGTCAGCTCTCCGGTGATGAGGTTGACCGTCGTCGTCTTTCCGGCCCCGTTGGGACCGATGAGTCCGTGGATCTCGCCGGATCGGAGCTCCAGGTCGACGTCGTCGACGGCGACGACAGAGTCGAACTTCTTCGTGAGTCCCTCGACCGAGAGCATACTATACCCCTCGGGTCCGTCGGGCGTCTGGTTTCCGGTCCGGATTCGGCCTGCAAGGGAGGCGCGAGATGTACTCACCCATTGTGGTTTCTTATCGGGAGGTTATCCCCGACCAGTATAATCCTTTTGTCAACTGCGGAACCGCTGTCAGGTTTGTCAGGATCACTGTGTGGCGACGGCGGCGTCGGTCTGTTTTTCGTCCACGTTCGTGACGCACCGAGAAAGGCGGTCCGAGGAGCGACCCCAACGTGTCACGGGAAGACCGCCCGGCCAGCTCCCCGAAAGAGACGGCACACACTGTCGCCCAACGGTCGAACGTATCGGCGTCAAAATATGTAGCCGAAGCGCGTAATCCAGAGTGTCAGGCTATATTCGCTCGGTCCGCCAAGCTTCCGTGTCGGGGACCTGATTGAACGTGTAGACGTGGAGGCCGCGGATGTTGTACGTCGGATCGTCGGCGTACGGTGCCAGCCCGTCGACAAGTTCGTCCGGCCGGTATCGACCGCGGGACCCGATGAACTGCTTGACGAAGCCGACGATTCCGGTCGTCTTCTTCAGAAATCGCACCGAGTCACCGACGCCGACCTTCTGGGAGATGCTCAGGAGCTTCTCGTACTTCATCACGCCCGGAATCCCGACTTCGACCGGGAGGTCGACGCCGCGGTCGCGAACCGTCTCGATCCATTCGAGGATGGTGTCGGGGTCGTAGCACAGCTGCGTGGCGATGTACGTCGCGTACGGGGCCTTCTTTTTCATCGCCTCTGCGAGCGTCTCGTCGTCGATGAATTCGTGGCCCTCGGGGTAGCCCGTGATACCGATCTCCTCGAACTCGTACTCCAGGTCGTCGAGCGCGAGGAGCATATCGTAGGCGGATTCGAACTCGCCGATCGGTTCCTCGCGGTCGCCGCCGGGGACGAAGATGTCGTCGATGCCGACCGCGGTCAATCGCTCGCAGATCTCCGCGAGGTGCTCGGGACCGCGGACGTACCGCGCGGAGACGTGCGGGACGACCTCGTAGCCCTGCTCTGCGGCTCGCTCGGCCGCGTCGATCGTCGCCTCGAGCTCCAGCTGCGGCGAGGCGGTGATCGTGATCGTCGCGCCGTCCGGGAGGTGTGCGATCTCGTCGTCGAAGCTGTCGAACGGCATCAGCTCGAAGCGCGGCGACGCCAGAAGGTCTGACGGCGAGGATCCCCGAGCCGGACTGCGCGCCTCAGATGCCATCTGCGTCCCTCCGGGTCGTCGATCGGGTCGGTCGCGTGTGAGATGCCTGGGTGGCCGGTCCGTAGCCGAAGAAACCGCTCGCTGTGAACTGTCTCATCGTTCGGAAATTCGGACCGGTGATGAAAAAGGTTGTCTTGCACCGGCGATCGGACCCGGACGAACGAACCCGGAGCGGACGAACGAATCCGATGCCGACGCGACCGGTGCGCGCTTCACCGATTGTCGGTCGTGTATGGAACCGGGGCGACGGTCGTGGAAATATCCGTTTGCGCGTGGCGTTCGACTGCGGGATTCCGTCGCCCAGCGGGCTCGCCCCAGCGGAGTGAGAGTTCCGTCCCCCGCTCTGCGTGGTCGGAGTCGACGACCGCCAGTGAGATCACCGTCCGTTCGTTGTAGGTGTACGCCGCCCACGTCGACATCCCGACCCGCTCGTCGCCGTCGAGCACCGCGTCGTGGTGGGAGGCCGAGCGCCACGGCACGGGCAGGTCGAGGAACTTTTTGCTCGGTCCGTCGGCGAACAGCGACGCGAACGTGTCGACGACGTCTGCGTCGTCCCATTCGAGCGTCACGAGCCGTCGCGAGGGATCGGTGGCTTCGGCCGCCAGGGCCTCCTTCCCGACGAAGTCGTGATCGAAGTCGATCAGGCGATCGTAGCCCAACTCGACTGGCGTCACGTAGTAGTCGGTCACGTCGTCGGAGTCGAGGCTGCCGGCGATCGAGTAGTGAGCCTCCAAGCTGTGCGGGCCGAGCCACTCGCGGTAGTCGGCCATCGCCTCGCTGTCGTACACGGCCGGAAGCGGCATCCCGACCCAGCCGGAGACGACCGCCGAACTCCCGTAGCTCCTCGCGCCCAACTGTCTGATGCCACGCTCCGCGCCGGCGTCGAGGATCGTCGATCTGATCGCCTCGGCGTCGGCCCACGGACCCCAGAACTCGAAGCCGGCCTCGCCGGCCATTCCGTGTCGAAGCAGCGTCACCTCGCGGCCGTCGATCGAGACGTCGTCGAAGTGGAAGAAGCCCAGATCGGGAAGTGGCCCGTCGGTGACTTCGTCCATCAGCGCGACGGCCTCGGGTCCCTGGAGCTGGTACCGGTAGTTCGTGGGCGGACCGTCGCGGACGCCCGACGTCTCGGCGCGCTCGGTCCGCACGTCGTAATCGCCGGTCTCGACGTGGTACTGGACCCAGTTCGGCCCCTGGGGCGGTCCAACCAGGACGAACTCCCTGCGGTCGAGATTCAGGAGGATCCCGTCGCCGATGAGGTACCCCTCGGGGTTCGCGAGAACGAGCTGTTTCGCCGTTCCAGGCTCGAACCCCGAGAAGTCGTTGACGGCCAGGTGCGAGAACAGTTCGATCGCGTCGGGACCCTCCACCCGGAGGTCCACCATATGATGCGACTGGTCCGCGAACGATACCGTTTCCGCCCACGCGCGTTGTTCTTCGATCCAGTGGGTGTGCTCGTCGGGGACGTTCGGAAACCCGACCCAGCCGCCGCGGCTTCGCAACAGGTCGACGACGGAATCGGCGGACTGGAGGACGTCTTCCAGGCTCGAAACAGACATAACGATGAGTCGAACCCTCGGGCGAACGGTCATAACTGTTTCTAGTGAGAAACCGACACGGCAGTCGCCTGAGAAAATTATTTATATCAGTGAAGGAAATCAGGAACGATGTTCGAGTACGAATGGAAGTGCGCCTGGGGAGACGCCGATCCCCACGGTATCGCCTACTATCCGAACCTCGTCGACGCGATGCACCGCGCCGGGGAGGAGTTTATGGACGACCGCGGAGTGGCTTACTGGGACATTCCGGAGGATTACGGCGTTCACCTGCCGATCGTTTCGATGGACACCGACTTCAACCGCCCCGTGACCGTCGGCGACGTGGTTCGGATCACGGTCGAACCCGACGTGGGATCGAAGAGCCTCGGGATGGAGTTGACGGGGCGCGACGACGACGGAAACGCCCTTTTCACCGGAGACGAGCGCCACGTCTGCGTGTCGAAAGCCGACAACGAACCGCAGGAACTGCCGGAAGCGGTGAGAGACGCCATCGACGACGATTGAGGGTACGACAGCGATACGTCTCACGCCAGGCAAGTAAATCGCAGCGGGTAGAAGAGAAGCGCGACCCGCAAACGTGCCGCGACGACTCCAAAAAATTCCAGCACCGAGGCATCCCACGGACCGTCGCCGAAGGCACAGACACCGCCGACGATCACCGGGGCTTCGCTCCATCGGTCCGCGCGTTTGGGGGTTCACAACGTCGGGAACATCTGAAGGGTCACGAGTACCCGAGGTCAGCGATGCGGAACGCACGTATGCGGGGCGGGGTCAGTTCCCGTACTGGTAGTTGATCGTGACCTTGTTCGTCATCTCCTGCAGTTTCTGAACGATCTCCTCCCGATACGTCGAGTCCCGAATGCGGCCCGTCGGCACGACGATGCCGAACGAGCCGAGGATCTCGTCGTCGATGATGATAGGCACCGCAGCCATCCCCATCCCGATGACCTGTTCGTCCCAGTCGACGGCGTAACCGTCCTCTCGAATCTGTTCGAGTTCGCGTTTCAGCGTCGCCGGGTCCGTGATCGTCTGGTCGGTCCGCTGTTCGAGCCCCCGCTCGTCGATGATCTCGTCGATCCGCTCCTCCGGGAGGTACGCGAGGATCGCCTTCCCGGTGGCGACGGTGTGGAGCGGGGTCGTCGCACCCGAGTACGTCCCGAGGTTGAGGGCCTGCCTGCCCTCTTCCTGGTGATACACCAGCGCTCGGCCGTCGTTTTCGACCGTCAGACCGACCAGCTCGTCGGTCTCGGAGACGACCTGTTTCATCTCCGGCTTCGCCACCTGATACAGTCGGTTCCGATACTTCATCTTCCCGCCGATCGTGATGAAGTACGAACTGAGACGGTACTCCCCGTTCTCCCGGGAGACGAACGGCGTCTGATTCAGCGAACGGAGATAATCGTACGCGGTGCTGTCGGGCAGCTCTAAGCGGGCAGCGATTTCGGAGGGACCGGCACCGTCCAGTTCCCAGAGCAAGTCCAGGACCTCGAACGCTCGCGCGACGGTGGTGAGCGGCGTACGGTCAGTGGGCATACCGGAGGAAGGCCGTGAAGCGTGTTGAATATTCCGATTTTTCCGGACAGATAGGGACGATCCAGCGCGGTCCGCCGGTCGACGGTCACGGTTCGTCGGATAGTGGACGCCGGAAGCGGGGCGGAATCCACCGGTTGCCCGTGGTCCGCCGGAGCGGTTCCATCCAGCGAACCACCGGACGACTCCGGGAAGCGGGCCCCAGAGCCGACCTCTCGGTGCCTTCTCGCTCGTACGCCACCCAGCCGGGATGAGTTCGTTCCATAGGACGTTCCGAGTAGTTGCGATCATATCGGAAATATACAAATGAATGATTATGATATTCCAAACGGGGGGTCGGCGTAGATGGAGGAGAATCGGCTTAGAGGTGCTAGAGGGCCCGAAACAGCCGGGTGTTGCGAAATTTTACTGCTTATTCAAAGCGCGGCGAATCGCCTCCAGCGAAGGGTGTCGATCGTTCGCCGTACGAGGATCTACTATATTCGGCCCAGAACCGCATAGAAATAACACGAGTACGCCTGTGATTTTCAGTAGTTTTCGGTCGCTGAGGCTCCATCTGACCGAAAACAGTGCGAAAAATAGTCCCGGTCATATCGGATTGGTTCGTTTTCTGAAACGAGTTCCACCGTCGATATCGCGTCGAATCAGCCCCAGCGAGGACTGGAGACAGGGCTAAAATTCGGTTATTTCACGAGCATATCGGACGGTACACCAAAGCGGATAATATGTAGTCAGATCGGCCTGGCCAGTGTACTAGCCCCTGACCGGGACGTAGCGGTCGAGAACGGGTTCACCGGCGAACAGGCGGGTGACGTTCTCAGCGAGTTGATCGATGTTGCCGCGGCGACACTCGTCGGTCATCGCCGCGACGTGCGGGGTCGTCACCACGTTTTCGAGCGTCAGCAGTGGGGAGTCGGATCCGAGGGGTTCGTCCTCGAAAACGTCGAGCCCCGCACCGCCGATCTCGTCCGACTGAAGCGCTTCGACGAGGGCGCTCTCGTCGACGACGGGGCCGCGGGAGACGTTGACGAGAACGGCGTCGTTCCCCATCCGACGCAGTTCGGACGATCCGATCAGATGCCGCGTCTCGTCGGTCAGTTCCGGAGAGAGGATCACGAAGTCGCTCCCCTCGAGGAGAGCCTCGAATGGCCTGATCTCGGCGTCGGCGAGTTCCGCGTCGATAGTCGGGACGTAGGGATCGTGGACCAGCACGTCGACGTCGAACCCCGAGAGGAGCTTGCCGACCCGTTTGCCGACGTTGCCGAAGCCGACGAGGCCGACGGTCGATCCGGAGAGCCGCGTTCCCAGCGGATACTCGTCCCGCCACCGCCCCTCCGAGAGGAGGTTCCCGGCCGTCGGAAGCCTGCGGGCGCACGCGAGCGTGAGACAGAGCGCGTGTTCGGCGACAGACAGCGCGTTGTGGCCGGGCGTGTGCGTGACGGTGACTCCGTGCTCTCGGGCGGCGTCGAGGTCGACAGAATCGATACCCGTTCCGAGTTTCCCGATCAGTTTGAGCCGATCGGCCGCCGCGATGACGTCGCGAGTGAGCGGGACGCGGGACGTGACCAGAAGAACGTCGTAGTCGTCGACGACGTCGAGGAGCGCGTCTTCGTCGCCGTCGACGCCGACAGTCGTCTCCCAGGTGTCGTCGAGGTGGTCAAGCAGTCGGTCGGTCGGGGTGATGTCCTGATCGATCAGCGCGCGTGTCATACGTCGCCCGAGGGGCCTGGGGTACTTTGCAGTTACCACCTCAGGTGACGTGGTCTCGAAAAATGGATCGAACCGGGCGACAGGTCCGCAGGTGGATTGGTCAGTCGGGAGCCGAGTTATCGGCTGTCTTCGGTGTAGGGTGCCGTCGCGACGGTCGCGCGGATCTCGGTCTGCTCGTGACGTTCGACCCGCTTGTTCGTGTTGTCCTCGGGTTCGCCCCAGACGAGCGTGATCTCGGTGCCGGGTTCGGCGTACTCGCTGTCGACAACGCCCAGCGAGATCAGCTCGCGCTGGTTGTAGATGTAGGACTTGTCCGTGGAGACGCCGACCTGTTCGCCGTTCTCGTCGAGCACCTTGTCGTAGTGACACGCCGAGGAACGCGGGTGCGGAAGCCGCATAAACTTCTTCGTCGGGCCGTCGCGGAACAGCGACGCGAAGACGTCGACGACGTCCTCGTCGTTCCAGACGAGCGTGACCTTCTCGCGGTCGGGGTCGCCCGCTTCCGCGGCCAAGGCCTCGCTGCCGCAGTAGTCGGCGTTCGTGTCGATGATGTGGCCGTAGCCGAGTTCCGTCGGCGTGAAGTAGTAGTCGGTGATGTCGTCGGACTCGAAGCTGCCGCCGATCGAGAGCAGGCCGTCGCCGACGTCGAGCCACTCGAGGTAGTCCTCCATCCCCTCTTCGAAGATGGCGGGGACGACGAGCGGGATCCAGCCCAGGATCGCGTTCGGCGTCTGGTAGCTCTCGGCACCGAGGTGCTTGATGTCGTACTCTTCGCCGGCGTCCATAAAGATCTCCTTGATCTCCTCACCCTCCTCGTAGGGGCCCCAGAACTCGTATCCGGCCTCGCCGGCCATTCCGTGGCGGAGGATGTTGACGTCGTGGCCCTGGATGGAGATGCTGGTGTGGTTGAAGAAGCCGAGGTCCGGCAGCGGCTCGTCGGCGACGTCCCGCATTACGTCGATCGCGTCGGGACCCTGCACTTGGAACCGGTAGTAGGTGGGATCCTCGTCCATCGTGACGGGGCGGGGTTGCATCTCCGCCTCGAGATCGTAGTCGCCAGTTTCGGCCTGGTACTGGAGCCAGTTGTGCGCGGCGGCGCCGCCGACGCTCAGGAACTTGTCCTCCTCGAGGTGGAACCAGATCGCGTCGCCGATGAACTTCCCGTTGGGGTTGGCGACGACGAGCTGTTTCGCCTTGCCGGGCTCGGTGTTGTCGAATTTGTTGACGGCGTAGTCGCGATAGAAGTCGAGCGCGTCGGGACCCTCGACGTAGTGATCCGTCATGTGGTACGACTGGTCCGCGAAGCCGACGGACTCCCGCCAGGAACGCTGTTCTTCGATCCAGTTGGTGATCTCGTCAGGGACCTTGGTGAACTTCCCGACGCCGAGGTCGCGCATAAGTTCGACCGGACTGCCCGCCTTGTCGGCGGCCGCTGACATACTGTCGCTGAAAGACCACGATCGTTCGCTCATAGTAGTGCAGCCTAATGGAGAGACGTATTGTACTTAAGGTTTAGGTAAAATAGGCGCGTTCTCCGGGGAATGTTTCCGCCAACGGGCGTGTGGCAATCGTCGACAGAAAATAGTATATAAAAGCTACTACTCGTCTTTCGCGCTCAACCGATCCAGTTTGCCCGTCGAGGTCCGGGGGAGCGACTCGTCGACGAACCGATACTCGCGTGGTCGCTCCATCCGAGCGAGTTCGTCGCTCGCGAGGCACCACTCGTCCAGTTCGTCGGCCGTCAGGTCGGGATCGTCGGGGTAGATGTACGCCACGACCTTCTCGCCGTACTCGTCGTCCTCGACGCCGACGACCGCCGACTCGTTGACGTCCGGGTGCGCGTTGAGTCGTTCCTCGACGGGAGCGGGGTACACCTTGATTCCCTTCGAGAGGATCATCAGGTCGGTCCGACCCTCGAGGTAAATGAACCCCTCCTCGTCTTTGTACCCGAGGTCGCCGGAGTACCACCAGCCGTCCTCGAACACGTCCTCGGTCTTCTCGGTTCGCTCCCAGGCCCACACCGGGCAGTCCGGGGCTCTGACCGCGAGTTCGCCGACCTCCCCGGCGGGCTTGACGTCCTCGTAAGTGCCGTCCTCGTCGACGATGCGGATCTCGACGCCGGGGACGGGCTTGCCGACGCTCTCGACGCGGTCTTCGGTGAGTTCGGGGTTCTCCATCACGGTGGCGTACGCCTCCGTCGCCGCGTAGGAGTTCTTGACCACCTCGCAGACGTTTTCGCGGAGCCGTCTGAGCGTCGTCGCATTCAGGACTTCGCCAGCGGACATAATGCCCGAGAGCGAACTCAGATCGTACTCGTCGAACGAGTCGAGGTTGAGGATCTCCCGCCACATCGTGGGCACGAGGAGCGCACTGGTCAGGTCGTGTTCGTCGATCATTTCCAGATACGTCTCCGGGTCCCACGAACTGAGGAAGTACGTCGTCGCGCCCGAGACGAGGGCCGGAAGGACCACGGAGTACCACGCGGCGAAGGAGGGCGTGAACACGTGCGGCTGTCGGGCGGGCCGGTTGAGTTCGTAGACGCTCACCAGTGCGTTCGCACGGAAGTAGAGGCCGCGGTTCGTGTGGCACCACCCCTTCGGTTCGCCGGTGGTTCCCGAGGTCCACATCACGACGGCCGTGTCCTCCTCTCTGACGCGGACGTCGGGTTCGGTCGTCGAGTGTCCCTCCAGAAACGGCTCGAAGGACTCCTCGTAGTCGGTCTGTCCCTCGCCGACGTTGACGATCACGTCGAGGTCGGTGTCGATCTTCTCGCGCAGGCGCTCCTCGAAGAACTCCGAGGTATCCTCGTCGACGACGAGCACTCGGGGGCGGTAGGAGTCGATGACGTGTTCGAGCGTGTTCGGCGACGCCCGGACGTGGAGGTTCGAGACCGTGCAACCGGCCTTGAGACCGCCGTTCCAGAGGACGGTGTGTTCCAGCGAGTTCTCACAGAGTAGCGCGATACGATCGCCCTGACCGACGTACTGTCTGAACGCGTTCGCGGCCCGGTTACTTCGCCGATCGAACTCCGACCAGGTCACCGTCTCTCCGTCGACGCCGTTGCCGAACGCGACCTTGTTCGGATTGTTCTCCGCCGCAATTCGAGATAGATCTTTGATAGGAGGCACCTCTACCGTCGACGTGTGATGCATAGAAGCGAAGAGGAGATGATCTAACTTATAATTTGAGAAAGACTCCGCGCCGTAGACCGAGATCAATACTCAATTTCCAGTCAAGTAATTCAAAATATATAAATAATATATTTGTATAGAATAAAATATTTATTTTATTCGATTAGCTTTGAAATGAACAATTGAGCCGTTAGAAGACGTTTCAACAATTCAAGTCGTAATACTGAAACTGATAGTATCAATCATAAATTCTTATATGTACATAAAATTCACAGTAGGTGGTGTCAACAGAATAGCTATTGCGACACAGCGCTCACTGACGGCTGTCACTGCGGTTCGGGTAGTGCCGTCCGACCACGGACGAGGGTAAAAGGACCCGTCGTTCGGAGGTCAATTGTCGGTCAGTCCGGCCAGACCGACCGCAACAAAGACAGCGAGTCCACCCAAGAAGAAGAGCAGCCCTGGTTCCGCGAAGAGTAGCACGCCGCGGAGAAGCGAGCTACCATCCGGAACGCCGAGACTCGCCGGTTCGAATAGTGACGCCGTCGAGCCGGCGAAGAGGCGTTCGGCGGTGAGTTGGACGGCGAAACTCGTCAGTGTCAGAACGGTCACGGCCGTGGCCCAGTCAGAAAGCGAGCGTCGGAGCGTGTCGCGCTGACCCGACGAGGCGGAGCCGACCAGAACGATCGGTTCGGCCGCCGGACCGTACACGGTCATCTCGTTGCCCTTCTCGGAGAGGCGGGTCCCGACCGATTCGACGACGCCCGCCGTTTCGAGCTTCGAGAGGTGATAGTGGACGTTCTGGACGGAGGTATCGAGTTCGCGAGCCAACTCTGACGGAGGTGCCGGTTCGTCGTGGAGCGCGCTGAACAAGTTCCGAGCGGTCTCGGAACTCAGCGCGTCGACCAGTTCGCCGGCGTCGTCCCCAGCGACGTCGACGACCGTCGGGCTCGCATCTGGTGACTGCGTTCTGTCGCCCAGTCGAGCGATCGGAGAGGACATCGACAGCCGATCGGTACGGACACCGGGGGTATCAATGTGGGCGTAACTCAAGTGCCCGTTTTAACGGCTCCGGGGGGTCGGAGCCGACGCACCCGCACGCGCGGACAGTACGGCGGGGCCGCGGGTCTAGAGACAGTCCGAGACTCGTTACCGTGCGCGGGCACGCTGAACAGCAGCGACGACGTCGAGCCGTCCCGCTCCGGCCGCGAAGTCACGGCCGAGGCCACCAGCCGAAGCCCGAAGGATCCCTGCCACGTCGGAGGGGCCGAGGTCCGGGGCGGCGTCGAGAACGAGAACGGCGGCTCCGGCCGTGCGCGCCGCGGCGGCCGACGTCCCGGGAGCGCCGGCACCGATCCACGGGACCGGTGGCGCGACGAGGTCGACGCCGTCCGCTCCGTTCGACGTCGGTCCGCGCCCGCTGTGCGGCGGGACCTCGCTCGCGGTCGTCGCGTCGCCGTCAGTGCGGGATCCCTCGTCGTCGGTGACCCCGACGCCAACGACTCCCGGAACGCTCGCGGGGACGGCGATGCTCCCGTTCGGACGTGGGGACGCGAGCGTATGCGTCGGCGTCGTCACCGTGACACGCCCGGTCTGGTCGACGTGGGAATCGGAGCCGCCGCCGGCTGGCGATCCATCGCGGCCCGCGGGACGGACGACGAGGGCGAACTCTCCGTCGGAAAGGTCCGCGACCAAGCGCTGTCCGACTCGCGAAGTCGTGGACCGCGAGAGCGACACGAGGTTCCAGCGTTGGCCGTCGTCGACTGATCGGAGAAGCGCGAGCGTGAGATCGACTTCGATTTCCGGGGCGGCGACGAGCCACGCGACGAACCGCCCGGCGACGGTGTCCGTGTCCGCTCCGGATCGACCGGCTATTCGCAATCGTCGACGTCTGTCCGAGCCCTCGGCTGCGAGAGCGCCATACGGCCCCTGCCAGTGACCGAGCGCCGCGTTGCCAGTCGGGGCGACGAACGTGCACCCGGCGTCGACTGCGCGGCGAGCGGCGCGGTACACGTCGGATCGAGGCGTCGCCGCCGTTCCGTGGGCGGCGACCGGAGCCAGTATCACGTCCACCGCCTGCCGGCGGGCCCACTCGATGCCTTCGACGAACTCCGAGGTCTCTTGGAACGACGCGAGCCACAGTCGAGAGTCGGGCGCGAGTCGTGTCACCGACGCCGCAGCGGCGGTCCCGTGGCTGACGCCGTCGACGATGGCGCGTTCGGAGCCGAACTGGCGGACCGCTTCGATGGAGCCCATCAGATCGCCGTGGGTCGGATCGAACCCGGTCGGGTCGAGGACGGCGACGCGACCCCCTTCGCCCGTGATCCCCACTTCGTGAACACGTCCGATCGAATCGGGCTCGTCATCGATCCGAGGGGTTCGGTTCCGACCACCGAGTTCGGCGGGAGCTGAGACGCCCCCGCCGGCGACGACGCTCGCGGTCGCCGCGCCGCCGATTGCGACCGCTCGTCGACGGCTGATCCGGAAGCCGAGTCCGTCCGTTCGATCCCCGCTCACGTCTACGCCAGTCCGCCCGGGCGAGTGTTGATACTGTCGGTCGGGTTCGCGGACGACCGGCCCGGTAGCGTAAGTAGTCGTTGAAGCAACCGAGCGTTCTTAATCGAACCCTCCCGTTCGTCGACACGTATGCCCTCTAAGCACGAGTCGACCACGCGCAGTGTAGCGAGTCCGGGCCGGTCCCAGACGGATCGGAGGTGCGAGGTGCGCGATGTGTAGCCGTCGCCGTGCGAGAGTGCTGATAGTGATCGTCGTGGCCTCCGCGCTCGCGACCGCAGCGCTCTCGGGTTCTGTCGCGGCTGATCCGAGCGTGAGCGTCGACCGCGACGGTGACACCGTGACAGTCGCTAACGGGACGTCACAGGTGGTGAGCGGGACGGCGGACGCGCCGGTCGGAACCGAAATCGTGGTCCGGGTCCGATCCGCGAGCGAGACCGAACCGGTGTTTCTCAAGTCCGCGAGTGGCGTCGTGACCGAGAACGGCACGTGGGCGGTCGCGTTCGACTTCGAGTCCCAACGCGCCGGCGACACGTTTGCGCTGACCGCGCGATTCGAGAACGGAACGGCCGAGACGGAAGTCGACGGAGCGGTCGTCGCCTGCGGAGAGGACTGCGCGGAGAGACCGCCGAGTGGCACGCCGACGCCGATCCCCGAGCAGACGCCGACGGCGACGCGGACGGCAGGCCCGTCCGCACCAGTCGCGTTCGGCGAGAACGTCTTCCTCGTCGAATCCGGCACCGTGGCCGCGATTCCGATCACCTTCGACGGAGCGGGCCGAAAAGAGGCGGCCGACGAGGCCGTCGTGGTCCTCGGGAACGAGAGCGAGTCGAACTACGAACTCGAAGCGGTCGTGAGCGACGACGACGGCGACGGACAGGCCGTCCTCTACGTCGACACCGCGTTAGCCGGGCGCAGCGAGGAGACCCTGAGCACCTCCGGCGGCGACAGCGTGCGTGTCGAGTCCGAGACGTCGCTGGAATCGATGCTGGGCCCCGCCGAGTACGACGTCTCGCTGTACGCGGGCGGCGAACGGGCCGGGGAAGCCGACGACGTGGGCAGTCTCGTGATCCAGGCGGCGACGACCCGAGCGGCGGCGACGTCGACGCCTTCGACGCACGCCGAGCGCGAGTCGGGGACCAACGGCATCGGTCTCGGCCCACTCGCACTCAGCGGCGTCGTCAGCGGTGCGTTCCTCGTCGGCGGCGCTGCGCTGGCGGCGGTGCTGCTCAAGGACTGACCGTGGGCTGACAGTCGGCACCCGCCGATGGCGACGGTCTCGCCCCCCTCGCCGCCACAACACCTGCGTCGACGTGCCGAGCAACCGCGACCCGACACAGGTGGGTTCTACGTCACACTCCCGCTGGCCGCCCACTCATATATAAAATTACGTCGGGAGTTCGGAACGAAGGTGCCCCGCGTTCACCCGCGCGATTACTCGTGGTCGTGAACGTCGACCGGGAAGTCGCGTTCGCCCGCCTCGATGGGCACGTCCAGCCAATTCGACGCCGGGACGAGCGGGCACTCGTACGCCGGATTGTACGCGCAGGTCGGGTTGTACGCGCGGTTGAGGTCGAGAATCCAAGTCCCGTCGTCGCGGCGGTCCTCCGCGGGTTCGAGGTCGACGTACCGACCCGCCCCGTACGTCTCGTCGCCGCTCGTCGCGTCGCGGAACGGGACCCACAGCCGATCGCTCCCGTCGGTCGGTTCGAACGCGTCGAGCGTGACCTCGGTCCCGTCGACCGCGAATCGGAACTGTCCCACGCGCCGGTACGTCTGTTCGCCGTCCGCCGTCGTCTCGACGACGACCGTCTCCGGGTCGTCGTACCGGTCGAGTTCCAACTCGAACCGGTAGTCCGGGTCGACGTCGTAGAAATCGAGGCCCGGGAACGCCTCGTCGCGCAGTTCGGGCGGGATCGGAGACCGCTGGTTCTCGCGGAAGTAGCGTTCCTTCCGCTCGCGATTGCGTTCGATCGCCTCCTGCCAGTCGCCGCTGTCGTGTGTGCTCATAGGTTGAAATCCGGTGGATCGACGCCTTCAGTCGTTCGGTCACGTCGATATTGTATACACCAGACAATAACACTTGCGCGGTCGTCGGGAGGGAACGCACGAGCGACGAGACGAACTCCCGGTCGCGGGGATCAGCCCGGGCGCCCGCGTCGAACGGGGGCCTCACCCCCCGGTGAGCGAGAACAGGGCGAGAGAATCCCTGCAAACGCTACAATAATACGGGTCTGGGGCTAACGCAGCGTATGGAATATCGGTACGCCGGCGACGCCCACGAACGACTGTTCGCCTCGTATCACGACGACGCGGAGCCGTTTCCGACGAGTGTGACGGCGTGCTTCCCGGATCGGGATCACCGCCGCGAGGAGGTGGCGATCCTCCAGGAACTGTTCTTCCCGACGTGTTGGAACGCGCCGGAACTCGTCCGCGACGAACTGGCCGTGCTGGATCGGCTCGACGAACTCGGGAGCCTGTTCAAGGCCGGCATCTGCCCGTACTCGGACGGTCGCCCCGACGAGATGGTGGCGGCGGTGCTCGACAGCCTCCCCCGGATTCGAGAGCGCCTCAAACTCGATGTCGAGGCCGCGTACAAGGGCGATCCGGCGGCGAAGACGTACATGGAGATCATCCGATCGTACCCCGGGTTCCTGGCGATCGCGGTCCAACGCGTCGCCCACGTGCTCTACGACATCGGCGCGGCCGAGTACGCCCGGGAGCTCACCGAGTACGCGAAGACCCAAACCGGCATCGACATCCACCCCGGTGCCGAAATCGGCGACCACTTCTTCATCGATCACGGCACGAGCGTCGTCATCGGGGAGACGGCGACCGTCGGGGAGTGGGTGCGGCTGTACCAGGACGTGACGTTGGGCGCGCTCCACTTCGAGGAGGAGGAGGGCGACGAGCACGCGCTGAAGAAGGGATACAAGCGTCACCCGGACATCGGTGACCACGTCGTCATCGGCGCCGGGACGAAGGTCCTCGGGTCGGTGACGGTCGGCGACCACGTGAGCATCGGGGCGAACTCCTGGATCACCGAAGACGTCCCCGATCACACGAAAGTATTCATCAAAAATCACCCGACGCAGGAGCGCAAGCGCTACGATTGACCGACAGGGCGGAATTCCGCCGCCGGAACCGAGGACGAAAAACCGAAGCCCCTCGACCGCATCGGTCCGGTTATGTCTACCGCACAGACCCTTGTGAGAGACGTGATGTCGAAACCGCTCGTGACGATCAGCCCGGACGCGACGCTCGTCGAAGCGGCGACGCGGATGAGGAAGGAGAGTGTCAACGCCCTCCTCGTCCCGACGACCGAACTCGCGATCGTCACCAGTACGGACGTGCTCGATGCGGTCGCCGCCGAGCGCGACCCGGCGGCGGCCACCGTCGCCGACGTGATGACGGAGTCCGTCGAGACGGTCCCGCCGGACCTGCGACTCACCGAGGCGGCAGCGATGATGGAGAACTTCGGCATCAGCCACCTCCCGGTCGTCGACGACGACCTCGTCGGGATGGTCTCTTCGACCGACATCACGGCACAACACACCTGAACGGGAGGTGGACACCGAGAGAGAAACGTGCGATTGAACTGCCCCGCGCCCGTCTCGACGGTATGAACCTCGTTAGCGCACTGAACGCCGAGACCGGGACGACCTGCGTCGTCGGCGCCGGCGGGAAGAAGACGACACTCGCGGCGCTCGCGGCGCGACTGGACCGGGCGGTCGTGACCGCGACGGTCCGAATTCCGATCTTCGACGACTGGGTCGAACGGGTCGTCGTCACCGACGACCCCGTCGGCGTCGCCCGCGAGCGGTTGGCGGCCGATGGAAGCCAATCGGGCGGCCCGGCGGCCGGGATGTGGCCGCTCGGCCTCGTCCCCGAACGGGAGCGCGACGACCGGTATCGCGGCTACGACACGTCGGTCGTCGACGCGCTCGGCGAACTCGACGTGCCGGTCCTCGTGAAGGCCGACGGCGCGCGGATGCGGCGGTTCAAAGCGCCGGCCGACGAGGAGCCGCAGGTCCCGAGAACAGCGGACACGGTGGTGTCGATCGCGAGCGTTCAAGTCGTGGGCGAACCGCTCTCGGAGTCGATCGTACATCGGGTCGACGAAGTGTGCAAACTCACCGGGCTGGAACCCGGTGAGACGATCCGGGCGGCGGACGTCGCCGCGGTGCTCGCGAGCGACCGCGGCGGTCTCAAGGACGTCCCCGCGGACGCGATGCCGATCCCGCTGCTCAATATGGTCGACGACCCGGACCTGGAAGCGACGGCCCGGGAGGTCGCACGGGAGATCCACGACCGAGCGGACGTCCCGCGGGTCGTGCTCGCCGAGATGCGCGCGGACGACCCGGTCGTCGACGTCGTGTGAGCGCGGCGAAACTCGGACGCCTCACTCCGCTTGGATCCGCGCTTTCGCCGTCTCGAACTCCTCGGGCGTATTGACGTTCTCGAAGGTCTCCAGCGATCCGACTGCCTCGATCTCGTCGGCGTCGACGACGACCTCGTCGAGGTCCGCGAGCGGCGCGACGATGCGGTCGTCGCCGCGGTCGAGGGCGCGTCGACAGGCCGGCGCCATCGCCTCGGTCCGGTAGACCGCCTGCGTCGTCTGGAACCACTCGTCGGGACGTGGGATCGCCGCGTCGGCGCCCTCCGCGCGCTCGAAGAGGTACTGGACGACTCGGGGATCGACGAACGGCATATCGCAGGCGACGACGACGGCGTACGCCGCGGAGACGGCCTCTAGGCCGCGAGCGATGCCGGCCATCGGTCCCTCGTCGGGGTCTCGGTCGATCGCGAACTCGGGATCGAACGGGGCGTCCGAAAAGGCGTCGTCGATGGCGTCGACCTGGTCGTCACGACAGTTGATGACAACCTCGTCGACGACGGGGGCGAGGCGGTCGACGACGCGGCGGATCATCGGCGTGCCGTCGAGATCCGCGACGGCCTTGTCCCGGTCGCCGAATCGGGTCGAGCGGCCGCCGGCCAGGACGAGTGCTGCGCGCATACGCCCCCTAGGCGAACGAGGATCAAGAACGTGACGAGGGCCGGCGAAGAGGAACGGATCGAAGCGATCGGTGCGATCGCACGGAGCGGAGCGCCTATATCCCGCCGGCCAGTCACTCGAACCGATGCGGGAGGACGAACTGGCGACGGCGGCGGTCGAGCACTTCGAGACCGCGTTCGAGGACCCCGAAATCGGCCTCGAAGAGCCGTACGACCACTACGGCAACCGGGGAAGCGTCGATCTCTACGTCCGGACGAAACCGCCCGAGCGGACCGAGTATCTCGTCGAGTTGAAAGCGGATCCGGCCGTGAGAATGGCCGGTGGAGCCAACGAGATCCTCAGGCAGTACCGGCGAATGGAGCGGTACTTCTACCGCGACGACGAGCACAGCCTCCGGAAGCGCCTCGGTCGGGAGGGGCCGGGGCTGTACCTGCTGTTGCTCTTCGCCCCGACGGCTCGCTGCGTCGAACACGTGCACGAGCACCGCCGGCTCTACGGATCGGTCGACGCGGACCTGACCGTCGACGGCGTCCCGGCGACCCGGAAGATCGCGTTCCTGGCTAACCTCGACGACGCGGCGGCCGGTGGGCTCGGATTCCTCTCGGTGAACGGCGAGGCGGGGATCGGCTCCGCGGCGTTCGAGTCGGCCGTCCCCGAAGGCTCCCGGCTCGCGGCGGCGCTCAGCGAAGTAGATATATCGACATAAGATTGATATCTGGGCGTGGGGAGAGCATTCGTTTCTCGACCGGCTGCCCTCGAAAGGGAATCTGACGAACTCGAGAGCGGACTCAGTCGGGGCGGGGGTCGTTCACCACGCGCGTTCGAGAATCCCGACGATCTCTCCGACCGTCGGATCGAGGCCGTCGGGCGCGACGTCGAGCAGGTCGTCATCGGCCACGATCGCGGCGACCTCGGGGAAGTGCTCCTGTTCGACGCCCTCGACGTCGCGGAGTCGGTTGGGCAGTCCGAGGTCGTCGCGGACGGCCGCGACGGCGTCGACGACGCCCGCCGCGACGGCGGTGTCGGAGAGCCCCGCGACGTCGACGCCCAGTGCCTCTCCGAGCAGGTCCCGCCTCCCGTCGACCGAATCGAAGACGTACCGGAGAACCTGAGGTGCGAGGACGCCGTGGATCGTTCCCTGGTGAACGTCGTGCCCGTGCGAGAAGCCGTGGCCGAACGCGTGGATGATCGAGGCGCGGTAGCCGTCCACCCCGGCGAGCCCGTACTGGACGTTCACGATTCCACCCAGGACGTCCGCGAGTCGGTCCGCGTCCATCGGCTCCGCCCGAATCGTTCGCAGCCCCGACTGGAGGAGGCGCAGACCGCGAGCGGCGGTCCCGTCGGTGACGGGCGTCGCGTGCGGCGAGTACAGCATCTCGATTCCCTTATCGAAGCCGTTCATCGCGGAGGCGGCGAGGACAGAGGTCGGCGTCGTCCGGTACAGGTCGCCGTCGTAGAACAGCGCCTCGGGCATCAGCCGGGGATCACCGACGCCGCCGGTTTCGTGGCTCGCGTCGGCCGAGACGTCGCCGTCGAGGGTGAGCGTCACCCCCGCGATATCCGAGAGGTCCGCGCCAGCCAGCGTCGTCGGGACGGCGACGATCGGGAGCGGATCGCCGTCGGCCGCGACGGGCAACTCGCCGGTCTCGACGGCGCGCTCGGCGACCGACTCGCTGTCCTCGTGCGAGGAGAGCGCCGCGAGGGTCTTCGTCGTGTCCAACGTGCTGCCGCCGCCGACGGCGACGACGACGTCGACGTCGCGGTCGCGGGCCAGTCGGAGGCCGTCGAGCGCGGTGCCGAGCGTCTTCGCGGGCGTCGTCTCCGGGAACTCCGCGACGAGCCGGTCGCCGAGTCCCTCGCGGATCGGGTCGACGACCGCCGGCGTCGTGCCCGCGGTCCGGCCGCCGACGAGCAGCGCCCGCTCACGTCCGCGTCGGTCGAGTTCGTCGCCGAGGCGGTCGAGACAGCCGGCACCGACGACGATCGTTCCGGGGCGGAAGTCGAAGGTGAATCCCTGGGTCCGGGTCATACCCCGGACCACGGCGCGGCGGGGGAAAGTTTTACCCCGGTTCTGCGCGTTTCGACCGCTACGCCGACCCCGGCAGCGATCGCTATCCCCGGTCGTCGTCGACCGCTTCGAGCCTGGCGATCGCGTCGTCGAACGCCTCCCGGATCGGGTCGGCGGCGTCGCCGCCGATCATCGTCCGAGGTCGAGGTCGAGTTCGAGCGAGTCCAGAATGCTGTGGTAGACGGCTCGTTTGTCCGTTCCCGTGTTCCTGCAGAGCGCGTCGATATCCTCGGCGGTGAACGTCGGGCCGAGTTCGACGAGCAGGTCGTGAAACGACGCCGAGTACCGGGGGCGCTCCTCTTCGCTTCGGGCGACCAGTCCCGCGTCGACGAGCCCATCGAGTGCGATCTCGAAATCGGGTTCGGTCGCCGGAGCGTCCGGGCGGGTGCCGTACTCCGGGTGGTTGGCGAACTGATAGAAGTGATCGGCGGCGGACCGGATCGACGGGTCCCCCTCGTCGAGAAACTCGTACACTCGGGCTCTGGCGTCGTCGAGCGACTCCGGGTCCGGGGCGTCGACGTCGGCTCCGTACCGCCACAGCAACGCCTCGATCAGTTCCGAATCGATATCGTACCGTTCGATCAGATCGTGGGCTCGGTCGGACACGAAGCGGACTTCGGAACGGCCCAAAATAAAACATCACCGCGGACGCTTCGCCGCCGGAGATCGAGAATCGCGAGTCGAACAGCGTAAGTCGTCGTATCGACTCGCGGGAGGTATGGAGGTCCTCGGCCGGCTGCTCGGACTGCTCGCGCTGCTCTCGGTCGGGACCGGACTGCGGTTCTCTGGCGTGCTCGACGCGGGAAGGACCCAGCGGCTCAACGCGCTCGCGTACTACGTCGCCCTCCCGGCGCTCGTCTTCGTCTCGACGTACGACCGGGCGGTCGGCGAACTACTGACGGCGGACCTGTTCGTGGGGGTGCTGGCGGTGGTCTTTACCACCGCGGGCATCGCGTGGCTCGTCCATCGCCGACAGGACCGTCGCGGCCGGCAGAGCGTCGCCATCATCCAGTCGTACCACTCCAACCTGGGATACCTCGGACTGCCGCTCGTCGCAGCCACGTTCGACGCCCGCGTAACTGCGATCGCGAGCGTCGTCCTCGGCGTGGCGTCGCTGACGCAGGTGCCGCTCACGATCGTCGTCCTCAGCGCGATCAACGAGGCGGACGCCTCGGTCGCGAGGGAGTTGGGCAGACTCGCCCGCAACCCCGTTCTCGTGATCCTCGTCGTCGGACTGACGGTCGGATCGCTCGGACTGTCGGTTCCCGGGCCGGTGACTGCGGGGCTCGACGTCCTCGGGGCGCTGGCGCTACCGATCGCGCTGCTTTGCGTCGGCGCGTCGCTCCAGATCGATCGACCGAACGTCGACATCGGCGCGAGTGGGGCCGTCGTCGCGACGAAAATCGCGGTTATGCCGGTGCTGGCCTGGGCCGCCTTCTCGCTGCTCGGCGTGGACGCCGCGACATTCACGGCCGCGATCGTGATGCTCGGAACGCCGACGGCGGTGTCGACGTACGTGTTCGCGAACGAACTCGGCGGGGACGAGGAGTTCGCGTCGCTGAACGTGTTTCTCACCACGCTCGTGTCGGTCGGAACGCTGTTCGTGCTCATCCGTGCGGTCGGGTGAGCGGAACTGGTGCGGAGCGTGTGTGGCCGATCGGAAGCGGGTTCGGGCGCGGCCTCAGTCCGACGTCCTCCCAGAGCGCCACCCCGCGACGACGGCGTAATCGCGAACGAAGACGGCCAGCGACGGGGCCAGCACCACGGCCGCGAGCGGGCGGGCCGTCGCCGGCGAGAGAAGCGGCGTGAGCGCGAGTGTGATGAACACCATCTGGAGGCCCGCGAGCGGGCGACGAACGACGCTGTCCGGCAGGTCGGAGACGGAACGGCCGCGACGGCGACGGACCCCGCGCCCGAGTTTGAACAGGTAGCGCGCGGCCGACAGCGACAGGTACCAGACCGGCAGTTGCCCCCACAGCACCGCGACGACGGGCGCGACGAGGAAGCCGGTCGTGTCGAAGGCGAGGTCCAGTTTCGCCCCGAGGACGGTCCGGCGGCCGGTCCGACGGGCGAGGAACCCGTCGACGAAATCCAGCGCGCACCCCCCACCGTAGAGGAGCGCCGGCAGCCAGGCGATTTCGGCGCGCGGCGCGAGCGCGCCGAACCCCGCTAGGGCGGCGAAGAGGCCCCCGCGACTCAGCGTCACGAGGTTTGGAACGCCGAGCGACTCGTAGACGGACACGGGACGGTCCGTGGCGTCGGCCGCGGCCCGGTTTCCGGACCCGTCCGGTCGGTTCGCGCCGAGGTATCGGAAGCAGAACCACAGCTCGAAGGCCGCGACGGTCGCGGCGGGGAGGAACCACCGGGTCCCCACTCCTGGCGTCCAGGTGCCGGAGAGGCCGGTGTCTACGAGGGGGATACCACCGGTCACGACATACGACAGCAGCGCCGCGCCGCCGACGAGGAGCACCGAGACGGCCACCGACACGGTTGCCCACTCCCGGCGGAGCGTCGAGGGGACGGTCCGAACCGCGGTCACCGTTCGAACCCCGGATCTTCGAGCGTCGCGAGTCGCTCGCGGTCGGCGGCGGTCAGCCGCAGTCGGGCGGCCGCGAGGTTCGAAACGACGTGTTCGGAGTCGTTGCTGGCGGGAATCGGTACCACGCCGCGGTCGACGTGGAACGCGAGGGCGACGACCGCGGGGGAGACGCCGTGGTCGTCGGCGACCTCGCGAAGGGGCGGTTCGTCGAGGAGGCCCGGTGCCGACAGCGGCGAGTGCGCGACGACGCGGATCCCGCGCGCGTGACACCACTCGATCAGGTCCGTCCGCGGCAGATACGGGTGCGATTCGACCTGGACGATCGCCGGGGGAACCCGCGCCGCGTCGACGATCCGCTCAAGCTGGGGAAGCGACACGTTGCAGACGCCGAGCGTCCGCGTGAGCCCCCGCTCGTGCAGCCGTTCGAGCCGCTGCCAGGTCGCTTCGAGCGGGACGTCCACGGTCTCGGGATTTCCGTCGGCGTCGGTCGGAAACGTCAGGGCCTCCCGTTCGGCCACCGGTTTCGACGCAAGATCCGAGAGCGGCCCCTGGTGGGCCCACGCCTCGGGCCAGTGGAGCAGGTACGAGTCGAAGGCGTCGATCCCGAGTTCGTCGAGGCTCCCGCGACACGCTTCCGAGACGTGTTCGTGGTTCGTGTTCCAGACCTTGCCGATCAGGAACAGCCCTTCTCTGTCGGGCGATCCCGGCGCGTCGAGCAGGTCGCCGATCCGCGTCTCGTTGCCGTACAGTTCGGCCGAGTCGAACAGCCGGTAGCCGGCGTCCAGCGCGGTCGCGATCGAGTCGATTCGATCGACGTACTCGCCGTCGCGGTACCGCGAACAGCCGAATCCGACCCGCGGGAGCCGAATCGCGGCGTCGCGGACGGGCGGTCCGATCCGGTCTGCGGTTTCGGCCGTCCGCCGAACGGTCGCGTCCCGATACGACGGGCGAATCGAGGAAGGTCGAAGGTCGGATGCGTCTAACCCATCCGTCTCCGCGTCCGGGACGGGAACAGTCGTACCGTCGGCGGCGGCCCGTTCGACGGCGTTGCAGACGGCGACGACGTGCGCCGCGCGGCGAGCGCTCCGGATGGGGATTCGCCCGTCCGCCACCGCCGACGCGAGTCGCTCCGGGCCGGCGAGGTAGCGGCGCTCTCGCCGGGGCTGCGGATGAGGTGCCGCAACGTACGGTCGGCCCGCACCGCCGACGGAGACGGTGTCGCGTTCGGCCGCGAGCGCGCCGCTGTCGGCGAGGTACAGCGAGCCGTCGTCGCCGTGGAGTTCGAGGCTGTTGAACTCCCGCGATCGGTGAGGGGCATAGAGGCTCGCGGTGAGCCGCACGATCGGTCCCGACGCGAACTCGACCGTCGCTTCGACGTGTGCCGGCCGCCCGGGTGCTCGGTCCTCCCGATCGGGCCAGACGTCGAGCGCGTCGGCGCTTCTGACCGTCTCGACGGGACCGAAGCAGGAGACCAAGAGCGACAGGGGATACACCGCGCCGTCGTACAGCGGCCCCACGTCGAGGAAGGAGCCGGGATCGTCGTGCCACTCGGTCACGCGACCCACGTGAGCGTGTGCGTACCCCAATCGGATCGGACCGAAGCGGCCGTCGTCGAGAAACGAGCGGGCGTGCCGCTGCGCGTCACACCGGTGGTTTATGGGCGCGCAGCCGAGGGCGAGCCCTCGCCCCGCGGCGGTTTCGACGAGCGCCAGGGCGCGATCGGCGTCGAGTGCGATCGGTTTCTCGCTGAAGACGTGACGGTCCGCCTCGAGACAGGCGCTCGTGACGTCCGCGTGAGCCGCGTGGCTCGTGAGATTCACGATCAGGGGCGCTGACTCGGCGTCGAACAGGGTATCGAGATCCGAGTACGCCGTCGCGCCGTGATCCGCCGCCAGGCGCTCCGCCCGGTCGACGTCGAGGTCGCAGACGGCCGTCAGCCGGAGCTCGGAATCCTCCAGCCCCGAGGCGTACTTCTCGGCGACGGCGCCCGCGCCGACGAACGCGCACTTCATCGGTGGCGGTTCGCCCGCGGGGATAAAAAACGCGCTGGCAGGAGCGGGGTCTACGAGTGCCTCGGCGGGGTCGGGCCAACGGAGTAATCACAGGGCGCGTCGAATGGTCGGTATGGCACGGGTGGCCGTCGTCCACAACACGCTGGACTTCCAGGGCGGTGCCGACATCGTCTGTCTCTCCGTCTGTGCGGCGCTCCAAGGCGAACACGACGTCACGCTGTACACCCTCTCGGAAACCGATCCCGGAGCCCTCGCCGAGCGGTTCGACGTCGAGCTCGCACGTGAGAGGCTGAACGTCCGGAGGCCGACCGGTGGCGGGACCGCGTCCCGAACGCTCTCCGCTGCGGCCCCGTTCGTCGGCCCGCAGTTGCCGCTGCGGAGCGTTCTGGTCCATCGGCTCTTCGAGCGGGACGCCGAGGCGTTCGACCTCGTGGTGAGCACCGCGAACGAGTTCGCGTTCTCGCTCCCGTCGGTCCAGTACGTGCACTACCCGCAGTTTCACGCGAGACGGCTCGCGGACGACTCCTCGGACGCGTTGAATCGTCTCTGGAGCCGTCTCGCCGGGCCGAACCGAGCGGAGATCGCCAGCGACTCGCTCACAACACTCGCGAACTCTGAATGGACGGCCGACGTCGTCGAGCGTGTCTACGGGATCCGACCGGCGGTACTCCACCCGCCTGTCGATCCGATCGACGGCCGGTGGCAGTGGGAGGAGCGGGAAGACGGCGTCGTCGTCGTCGGGCGAATCGCGCCCGACAAGCGGGTGCTCGACGCCATTCGGGTGGTCGACGGCGTCCGCGAGCGCGGCCACGACGTGCACCTCCACATCGTCGGTGCAGCGCCGAGAGCGTATCGTCAGTACGTCGAACGCGTCGAGGCGGCGGCGAGCGAGCGAGCGTACGTCGCCGTCGAACGAGACGTCCCGCGGGACCGGATCGAGACCCTGCTCGGCACACACAGGTACGGCCTGAACCTCAAACCCGAGGAACACTTCGGGATGTCGGTCGCGGAGTACGTCGCTGCGGGGATGATCGCGTTCGCTCCCGACAGCGGTGGGCAGCGAGAGATTCTCGACGGGCGCGACGACCGACTGTTCGCGTCGGTCGAAGAGGCAGTCGAGCGGCTCGCCCACGCGGTCGAAACCGGGGAGCAGCCCTCGCAATCGGCGGATCGATTCGACAGCGGGCGGTTCCGCGAGGCGATCCGTCGGACAGTCGCTCGGGCCCTACATTAAAGACGATATACGTCGATTGTCAACGTATGGCTACCCAGACCTCGGACGGAATCGCGCTCCGGACGGAGACGCTGACCGGCCTCCACTGGGCGGGGATCGGGTTGGCAGCGATAACCGGACTCATCCACCTGTGGCTCGGCGTGAGCTTCGCTCCGAGCCCCATCGGAATCGCGTTCCTCGTGGCCACGGTGGGGTTTTTCGCCGGCGTCGCCGCCGTGCTGGTCGATTACCGCCGCCGGCTGATGTATCTCCTCGGGATCCCCTTCACGGCCGGACAGGTCGTAATGTGGTACCTCGTCAACGCCCCCGACTTCGGCCCGCCGGGGATCGCAGACAAAGTCGTACAAGTGCTGTTGATCGCCGTCCTGATCGCGCTGTATCGGCAGTCGGCCTAACGGCGAAAACTACTCGATGTGGCCTTCTTCGCGCAGTTGCTCGGCGTCCTGCTCGGAGTACCGCCACTCGATGTTCGCCTTCTCGTCCTGCCAGTCCCACGGCTCGACGAGGACCACGTCGCCCTCGTTGATCCAGGTTCGGTACTTCATCCGGCCGGGGATCCGGCCCATCCGGTTCTTGCCGTCTGCACATCGAACGCGAACGTGGTTGCCGCCGTTGTGTTCGGTCACAACCGCGAACAGCTCGTCACCGTGGGGCATCCGTAGGTTCCGACGCCCTGATTCTTCAGTCACAACGGTAATACGTCGGCAGGGCTCATAAATGGCCGGTTCCCCTCACGCGGTCGTGCGATCCGTTCACACGGCTGTGGCCGCGTGCAGTCCATCGCAGTGACGGTCGAAGCATTGACATCCTCCTCCGCGTGAACGCGGAGGAATCCCGACCGCAGTTGGGATCTGACGGTTTGGAACTCGCCTGTTCGCTCGGTGCGAAACGCCCCGAGTCCTCTGTCGGAGGGTTCTGAGTTATCTTTCTGCGAATGTTCACCGCACCATTCTTGAACATCGTCGGAGTCGCGTTCGTCCTGACATAGATCTACAACGCCACCCGGAGCGTCCTGCTCGCTTCTCAAACTGGTTTAACTAGACAGTGCCGACGAAACATTAATATAAACAAAATTAGTAATACTAGTATTATATAAATATCGAGCAATTAAGCAGACGGTCACGCCCGTCAGGACGTTCACCGTCCGACGCCACGCGACCGGATGTTCGCTCAGCGAAACAGCAGCGGTTCTTGCTGAATCGGGCGTATAACGATCTCAGCAGGAGATGCAGGTCGGTACATCGGCTGGCTGACAGCGTTCCAGATCCGAAGTCGTTAACGAGACCCTGGTCCGATTTAGCGGCGAGTTGTCTTGGAAATGCATTGCAATAAAGATCGACTCAAAGTTGCTGCTCGGTACCGATCACTATGAACGATGAGGCACCGATACAGCGACTAAGTTTCACATCGGCAAAATACGGATTGAATTCTTCCATCACTCGTGTGATAACAGTAGGGCAATCGTCGCCCACTGCCTTGCACAGTTCGCCAAGTGGTGTAACTTTCACCGACTGCATCAAGCGCCGAGCGACCGAGCGACAGCTAAAAAACATTAGTAGACAGTTACTTTTGGAAACTTACTAATTATTTGTTGTATGGATTGCACGCCCAGACGCGTTTTCAGCCGCTTCCATTACGGCTTCGGACAAGGTAGGATGGGTGTGAATTGTCGCCGAAACATCGTCGATTGTTGCTCCCATTTCAATAGCTAGACCGACCTCTCCAACTAATTCAGAAGCTTCCGGTCCAACTAGCTGACCACCCAGAAGCATTCCGGTTTCCTCATCTGCGATTAATCGGACGAACCCCTCAGACGTTCCTGTTGTAAGGGCCCTTCCAGAGGCACTGAACGGGAACTCACCTGTTATAAACTCGATGTTGCTCGACTGGGCGCGCTCCGGTGTCCATCCCACCTGTGCGATCTCTGGCTCTGTGAAAACCACTGCCGGAATCGTTTGATAGTCAACTGCAGCAGGCTCACCCGCGATGACCTCCGCAGCCGTTTTTCCCTCCATACTTGCCTTATGTGCTAATAGAGGTTCACCCGCAGTATCTCCGACAGCATAGATATTATTGTAGTTAGTTTGGCATCTCTCGTTAGTGTCGATGAAGCCGTTTTCCGTCACCGAGATACTGATGTCTTGCACTCCGACCGTGTCCGTGACCGGTTCACGACCTACTGCGACGAGTACTTTATCAGCTGCAAGCGTACGTTCTTCACCATCCTCGGTTTCCGTTTTGAGAGTGACCCGGTCCCCCGCCAATTCCCATTCACTGGCCATCTCGCCAAATCGGAAATTGATGCCGAGATCTTCGGCGCGTTCCCTAACGGGAGCGACTAGGTCATCAGCGTACATCGGTATTATCGAATCCAACATTTCTACGACAGTGACGTCGCTCCCAAGCTTTGCGAACACGCCCGCCATCTCTATCCCGATATATCCCGCACCGATAATCGCTAACTTCTCTGGTAGCGACTCAAGCGCGAGAGCTTGTTTGGAGTTGAGAATCGGTCCATCGCTGTACGAAAAGCCCGGAATCTCTACCGGACGACTCCCTGTCGCGATGATCGCATCTTGAAACTCGATGGGTTCTTTTTCGCCTTCGGACCGTACAACGGCAGAGTGTTCATCGACTAACTTTGCTTCACCGTTCACTAATTGGACCCCGTTCGTCCGGCACAGACCTTCGACACCATTGGTTAGATTTGAGACAATTCCCTCTTTCCAGTCCACCATTTCCGAAAGATCAACTTGAAAATCCCCGTAAATTCCCATCCGTTCCGCATTCCCCGCTTCGAATGCGAGGTTGGAAGCAGTAATCAATGCCTTTGATGGGATGCAGCCATAATTTAAGCAGGTCCCGCCGAAAGCGTCTTTCTCAACCAGTGTAACATCCATATCCAACTGTCCTGCCCGGATAGCAGCAACATATCCGCCAGAACCCCCACCAATCACTAGCACGTCAGTCGAATTTGGTATGCCAGCATCAGACATACGTAGCGCCATTCGACATTGTGTATTAAATTGAAGGGTTTGGTCTCTTCCGCCACAATCTGAGGTTTTCCAACTACGTATGCTGAGGCGACAGCGGGAACTATCGTAAAGGTTAGTCCCCTCGTTGTCCCGGCTTGTCAGAGGACTCGACCGTCGCAGTAGGATCGTCGAGTGTCCTCGTCGATACGAGTCCACATACCTCAACGGATGTATGACGACGAAGAAAGTGGCTATCACGGCCGTGCCACCGACGCGCTGTTTATCGAAACCCACGCGAAGTTCGGTACTACTACTTGGACTGGTCCGATGTGGAGTCACGCTATCGCTTGCCCGAGAAAGCGATAGTGACGGCCACGACGCGGAATGGGACGTTCGGTTGGTTACTATCTCGTGGGGCCCGCTCTGTAGGCCGGTCGGCGGCGTCCGCACTACGGGCTTCGTTGAGCCAGCCCAGAACGCTCAGACCAAACTAGGTGGTCACTTTGTGCGTTACCGATGCTGAACTCCCCCCTGGTGATGCAACAGATATCAGTGACATGTGATATGTATATTCCGTTATGTTGGCTCGTGAGATTTCGTAAGTGCGGGGTGCCACGGTGTTAATTTCCGGTCAGACTTCTACACCACTTCTGACTGCCGGGAGAAGGTATCCCGCCGCGTCAAGTCAGTCCTCGAGATGCGTGACGTAGACCGCTTTTTCGTGGGAAAAGAACTCCAACGCCTGGCGCCCTTGCTCCTTGAATGTCTCACTGCTTGACTGTTTCCGGCCACCGAAGGGCATCTGCATCCCAACGCCGGTTGACGTTTGGTTTACCTTCACGACACCGGTTTCAATATCTCGGGTGAATCGTTGGGTACGACTTAGATCATTCGTACATAAGGATGCAGTGAGACCATAATCGACTCCGTTAGCCACCGAAATCGCTTCCTCAAATCCGGAGACCGATAGCACAGCGAGAACTGGTCCGAAAATTTCCTCTTGCGCGATTCGCATATCCGGTTCGACCTCTGTAAACACCGTCGGCTCAACAAAGAACCCATCTTCATACTCTCCGCCAGTGAGTTGATCCCCCCCAACGGCCAGGGTAGCTCCTTCGTTCTCACCGATCGCAATATATTCGAGGTCACTATCCAGCTCCGACTGACTCACCTTCGGCCCTAGATTGGGATCTGACTCCGTAGGATTAGCGACAGTGAGGTCCTCTACACTCTTAATTAGCTGCTCCAGGTACTCATCGTAGACCTCTTCAAATACGATAGCGCGGCTCGTCGCCGTGCACGCTTGCCCTGCAATTCCACTAAAGGCACCACTAATAGTTAGTTGTACGGCGTGTTCGATGTCCGCCGTTTCATCGACGATGATGGGATTTTTCCCACCCATTTCCGTCTGAACACGCTTTCCATCGGAGACTGCAGATTCGTAAACGTGCTTCCCGACTCGGGAACTACCGGTGAACGAAACGACGTCCACCGAATCGGAGGTGACTATTTCGTCACCAACCTCACTCCCACTTCCAGGAACGAAATTGAGAACGCCCGCTGGAAGGTCGGCCTTATCAAATGCCTGGACGAGTGCGGCCGCGGTGCCGGGAGTCAGAGAGGCAGGCTTGAAAACCACAGTATTTCCAGCAACCAGAGCAGGAGCAATTTTCCACGTCGGTATCGCGATTGGGAAGTTCCAGGGAGTGATTACCCCTGCTGTCCCCCAAGGTTCCCGTTTCGTGTATGTAAGCGTTTGCTGACTCGCACTGGGCGGTGCAATACCCCCTTTGTCTCGAGCTACCTCGGCATAATAATTCAAGAGGTCAACAGTCCGCTGTACCTCTCCACGAGCGGAACCCTCTGTTTTACCGAGTTCTCGGACCACGAGGTCCACGATTTCGTCAAACCGCTCCTCAACTACCTCGGCTGCATCTCGAAGGTAGGAACCACGCTCTGGCTGTGTCAGACTTTTCCACTCGTCCTGCGCCTCAACGCTTGCGTCAATCGCTTGCTTAGCAGTCCCCCGGTTTCCCTTGGAAACCCGAGCAACAACTTCCTGAGTATTCGCGGGGTTCTGGCTGGCGATTTCGTCACCTGTCTCGATCCACTCACCGTTGATGTACACGTTTTCAGTTAACATTTTACCAGCCGCTGTACTCGGTTGCTCTTACGGATCCTTAATACAATTTTCGAAAGTGGTTCGACGATAATAATATGTGGAACGTCAAATTCCTCGTAACCGCTGCTCGAAGTATATTGGTCGCGAATTTGTGAAACGTTTCGACTGTATTTCAGGCAGAGATGACCGTTACCGGAATATCCGCTTCCAAAATGACAGACTGAGTAACACTTCCTAAGATGGCTTTTTGCGTCGGACTGCGCTTTTTTCCTGATAAAACGATCTCGTCAAAATCACCCTCCTCAGCGAGTAACACGATTCCCTTAGCTGGTGGAGAACTTACACCCTGGGTATTAACGTCAATGCCAGCATCTTCTAGCACCCGTTTCGCTGCTCTGACTGCTTCCGATCGATCCGGCTGCTGCATCTGTGCGGGAACATCTTTCTCAGATCCTGTCAAGGCGTGAACGAGAGTCACACTGAGTTCCTCTGCAGCGCTTGGAAGTCGGGTGACGTACTCGGCTTGCTTTTCAGCCCGTTTATTCTCGCCTCCAACAGGAATCAAGATTCGATATGCCATCACACACCCCGTTCTGATTGCCACTATATAAACTACCGGGAGAGGCCCACCCGTTTGTAGACTTGGTACCTCGCGAAGCAGGCTAGTTTAGAAATCTGACTGTGTGTACGCCGACCGGCTGGTGGACAGTGGAACCTCCGAAACGAAGTTGCGTAATCTCTTCATCAGCCGAGTTGACGAAGAAGTTTTCCTCTGCTAACGACCGTCCTTCAGGTGAGCGATCGCTGGCCGGAGAACCCCCGCGGGGGGCTTCCGGACTATTCTCCGTACCGTTTTCGCTGATCTCAATGTAACTAAACAGTACCGTCGCTGGGGCAGTTCCTACGGAGTCCACCCCCCAGTTTTGACCCGTCGAGTGAAGTCTCACTGGAAGATGCTCTACCCGATCGACCCAAGCAATGGAATTTTGCCTTTGGATCTTAACCCGGAGGTATGGACTTAGTAGATCGCCCCCGTCGCCTTCGAATAGACGGAATCAGCGAGATGGTACGCGAGACGTCACTCTCCGCCACCGACCTGATTGCTCCTGTCTTCGTGGATGCGACAATCGACGAGCGCGTCCCGATCGAGTCGATGCCTGGTCACGAACGCCTGCCCGTCGATCATACGGTCGATCGCGTTGAAGAGATACTGGATACCGGCGTCGAGTCAATTCTCCTCTTCGGTGTGCCAGCGAAAAAAGACGAGGTGGGGTCGCGGGCCGACGCCACAGACGGTGTCGTTCAAGAGGCGACTCGAGCGATCTCTTCTGAAACTAGTGCTACGGTAATCACCGACGTTTGCCTGTGCGAGTACACAGACCACGGTCACTGCGGTGTTCTCGAGGAATCGGCTCCTGAACAGACCACGCTCACGGTCCAGAACGACCCGACACTCGATCGCTTAGCCGACATCGCGGTCTCTCACGCCGAAGCCGGTGCCGACGTTGTTGCTCCTTCAAGTATGACCGACGGGATGGTCGGAGCTATCCGAGCGGGTCTTGACGACGCTGGGTTCAATGACATCCCGATTCTAAGCTACGCGGTGAAGTACGAGAGCGCTTTCTACGGCCCCTTTCGCGACGCCGCTGATGGTGCACCGGCTTTCGGGGACCGCCGGCATTACCAGATGGACCCTGGCAATCGCCGCGAGGCAATCCGGGAAGTTGATCAAGACGTAGAACAGGGCGCTGACTTTCTCATAGTTAAGCCAGCTCTCCCTTACCTCGACATCGTGAGAGATGTCCGGGAGCACTCCACTCTACCGGTCATCGCGTACAACGTCAGCGGAGAGTACGCTATGATCCAAGCCGCCGCCGAGAAGGGCTGGCTCGACCTCGAAGCCGCGGCAATGGAGTCGCTCCTCTCCATCGAACGAGCCGGCGCGGACGCCATTGTGACTTACTTTGCCGAGCAGATTGCCGAGCGACTGGACTGATATTCGCCGCATAAGTATTAGTTGACCGAGTCCTGTCTGTTTGTGGAATTGGAGTTGCTCGTAGAAAACAATACACTCATAGGTGGTTCACCCTACGTTGCGCTTATGCAGTCGCCAACTGCGCACCACCTTGGAATAGCCGTGGAGGACTTGGAAACAATGGTCGCGTTCTACAGGGACACGCTTGATTTCGAGGTGACACAGGAGTTTACCCTCGCCGGTGAAGCGTTTTCGAAGGGTCTCGGTATCGAAGACACGAAAGGCGAGTTCGTCCGGCTCTCGATGGGGGACATACTTCTGGAGCTTGTTGAATACACCCCCGCACATAATCCGACACCGTCGAGTGGTGTCGCAGATCCAGGATCAATACATATTGCGGTCTCATATGACGACGTGAACGAGTTTTACGAGGAACTCAGCGACGTCGAGACCGTCAGTGAGCCCGTCACGACTCCCAGCGGCACTACGATCGTGTTTCTTCGCGACCCTGAGAACAACCTCGTCGAGATCGTCTCTGGGTAGATTTTTTCTCGTACGTGTACAGAAGATGTGGTGAACGATCCGTGACCGAAGAAGTCGGTTCACCCCGGTCCTATTGGGAATAATATAGAATGATATATAAGGTAGTTCTAGATATTGCACTTCATGGTACAGGTAGACATCCTGTCACAGATAATACTGTATGGGGTCCTGACCGGTGGGGTCTACGCCCTCGTCGCGATGGGGCTCTCACTGATATTCGGAGTGATGGACGTAGTGAATTTCGCGCATGGGGCGTACCTTATGCTCGCGATGTATAGTTCGTACTTTGCCTGGCAATTACTTGGACTCGACCCGTTCTTGTCCATCCTGTTGGTGGCACCGGCGTTCTTCGTCTTCGGCGTGATTAGTGAGCGGCTCATCATTCACCCGATCATTGACGAGCCCGACTTCGCGCAGATTTTCGCGACTGTTGGGCTCATTTGGGTGTTCGAAAACTTTGCCCACTACTTCATCGGCACTGATCCCAAAGGGATCGATGCAGGGTACGGTGGGATGTCGCTGTTAGGCGTCCCCGTGCAAGAAGTACGTGTCTATGGGTTCGTCATCGCGCTGCTGACTGCGCTTGGAATGTACCTGTTATTGGAAAAGACAAAAATTGGCCTTGCCATTCGCGCGACGGCACAAGATAAGGAAGCTGCGGAGCTTATGGGTATGAGCAGTGAGGTCGTCTATATGGTAACCTTCGGACTCGGCATCGCTTTGGTAGGTGTCGCGGGTCCAGTTATGGCATCGATTTACTCGACCACGCCCACGGTCGGGGCGAACTACGTATTGATTGCGTTCGTTGTCGTGGTTCTTGGCGGATTAGGTGACGTCTTCGGCGTCCTCTGGGCCGGTGTGCTCATTGGGATTGTCGATGCTGCCGTGGCCTACTTCTACGAACCGACGTTGAGCGCCCCGGTTTACTACACGATATTCATCGCCGTCCTCGTGCTTCGAGCAACCGGTCACCTTGGCGGATCTGATGAAGGCCTCCTGAGCCGGATCGCTAATCTAGCGTCCTCAAACAAAAGTTCCTGAAATGAGCCTACAACAACGAAAATCGACAGAAAGCATCGCCGAGAAGATCATCAAGGCCGTCGGGAAACCGACTGGATATCTTTCCCTACTCGTGCTCTTAGTTGCGCTTGCAGTCCCATTTTTCGCAACGAACTACATCCTCCACATCCTAATCCTGGTGTTCATCACCGGAATTGGTGCAATCGCCTGGAACATAATCGGAGGATATGGGGGTCAGTTCGCCCTGGGGAACGCGGTCTTCTACGGGTTCGGTGCCTACTCTGTGGCGCTGTTAGTTAATAACTATGGGCAGAGCTTCTTTGTGGCTCTCGCGGTGGGAATTGTCCTCTCAGTGCTCGTAGCGGTCCTGGTGGGATACCCGACTTTCACCCTCTCAGGCCACTACTTCGCTCTTGCAACCATTGCAGTCGTCGAAGGGATGCTATATCTCGTCTTATTCTTCGGCGATTTCACCGGTGGTGCGATCGGGCAGTCTGTCACCCCAGCCCCCTGGCTCGCCGATATAGTGGGGAACCGGGTGATCGCCTTCTACATCTTCTTCGGGATCTTCCTCCTCAGCATATTGGTCTCTACGTGGGTCCGGTATTCGAAGTTGGGGTATTACCTCCTCGCAATTCGAGAGGACCAAGATGCGGCGGCGGCACTCGGAGTTAACACAACCCGGTACAAGATCTACGGGTTCGCCCTTAGTGCAGCTATGACGGCCCTCGCTGGCGGGATGTACGCCATCTACGGAACGTACGTGTCTCCCTCGGGTGCCTTCTCACTCGACCTGTCGATTCAGTACGCACTGATCACACTAATCGGTGGAATGGGAACCATCGTCGGTCCAATAGTTGGGACGCTGTTTATGGTGCCCATTCAGCAATATGTAACGACAGTTCTCGGTGGAAATCTCGGGTCGCTCGCGTACATCGGCTACGGCGTGGTATTGATTGTCGTCATTATCTACGCGCCAGAGGGTCTGGTAACCCGGCTCTCGTTCGTTCGCGCGTGGATTGACAATACGCTCCCAGAGGTGAAATCAGATGCTGAAGACTGAAAATCTCACAAAGCGGTTCGGAAGTGTCGTGGCGGTAGACGATGTCTCGATTGAGATCCCAGAAGGAGAAATCACCGGGTTAATCGGCCCGAACGGAGCGGGGAAGACGACCCTGTTCAACCTAATCACTGGCTTCTATACGCCGAGCAATGGGACGGTTACTTACAAAGGCGAAAATATCACTAACGTCGCACCCCACGAGATCTCAAAGAAGGGCGTGTCCAGAACCTTCCAAGTGCCAAAACCTCTGAATCAACTCTCTGTGACGGAGAACGTCGTTGTCGGGGCACTCGGCGAAGGTAAAGGTCGGCAGGCCGCTATGGAGAAGGCAAACGACACTCTTGACAGAGTGAATTTCCAGGGTGACTACTCGATGACTGCCAATAGCCTCAACGTCGGCCAACTGAAGCGGCTTGAGATCGCGAAGGCTGTTGCGACAGATCCCGACCTGCTTATGCTTGATGAGGCCGTTGCCGGTCTCAACCCGGACGAGCGGGGCAAGTTGGTCGACGTCATTGAAAAACTCAATAATCAGGGTATCACAATCCTGATGGTCGAACACGTTATGGAGGTCGTGATGGGTCTCTCAAACAGAGTGATCGTCTTAGACGAAGGAAAAGTACTCGCCGAAGGGACCCCAGAGGAAGTGCAGAACGATGACGAGGTCATCGAGGTCTATCTAGGGACGTGAAAAATATGAGCAATAAAGAAACGCTACTATCGGTCGACGACATCGAAGTATTCTACGGCGAGACGCAGGCCCTCTTCGGGGTATCCCTCGACGTATACGAGGGTGAACTCGTCACGATGATTGGCGGAAACGGTGCGGGGAAAACTACGACGCTGAGAACGATCTCCGGACTCCTCTCACCGAGGGTCGGATCAATCACATTCAAAGGCGACGGAATCGCAGGGGAGGGTCCCGACGAAATCGTTAAATTGGGGATCTCGCAGGCTCCGGAAGGTCGTATGCTCTTCTCTGGACTAACTGTCGAGGAGAATCTCTACGCTGGCGCGTACCACCGGAGTGACGAGGCAGCTGTCGAGGAGGACTTGGAGATGGTATACGATTACTTCCCACAGCTACCCGATCTCTTGGATCACAACGCCGAGGATCTCTCTGGGGGCCAACAGCAGATGCTTACCATCGGACGTGCCCTAATGTCTGATCCTGATCTCCTCCTTATGGACGAACCATCTCTTGGCTTAGCACCCCAGCTAGTCCAGACGATCGGTGGTATCGTAGAGGATCTCCGGGACGATGGTCAAACGATCCTACTCGTAGAACAGAATGCCGAATTAGCACTCGACATCTCTGACCGCGGCTACGTGGTCCAGACGGGAGAGGTAGTCGCCTCGGGCCCGACGGAGGAACTGCGCGATACAGACGCGGTTCGGTCTGCGTACTTCGGTCAGTAACCCCCCGGTCTGCAGAGGAGACTGTCTCGGTTCGGTGCCGTCGTTTTCCACCCAGATTCCTTCCGGAAGCACAATATCTTTTAGTAGCGTTTGTGTTCCTCTCACTGTGTCGGACATTACCTACCTCGACGGAATGGACGTTGCCGATCTCGCAGAGCCCGCAGAATACGTCGATGCAGTTCGCGAAGCCTACGCAGAGCGTGGAGCAGGGGCAGATGCCCGACCGCGTACAAAACTGACTCGCGACGAGACACCCGGTATGATGACGGGATATCTGGCAATCCTGCCGGAGAAAGGGTATATGGGTGGCTATATGTACGCTGCCGGCTTCGGAGCGAGCGACGCATGGTTCGTGACCCCGCTGTTCGATGCCGATGAGGGCGAGTTGCAAGCTATCATCGACGGCGCCAGTATGAATCCATTCAAAACGGGGGCGACCGGGGCTGTCGCAGTTGATGAACTCGCCAGGGACGACGCGAAAGAGCTGGCTGTCATCGGCACCGGGTCACAAGCCCGGGGGCAACTTATCACGACGGCAACCGTGCGTGATCTCGAAACCGTCCGCGTTTTTTCGCCGACACGAGAGAACAGAGAATCGTTTGCAGCCGATTTCGACGACGAACTTGACGCCGCAGTCGAGGCCGTTCCAGATAGCACCACCGCCGTCAAAGATGCCGACATCATCATCACGGCGACAACCGCCTCTGATCCGGTCATCGCCAATGAGGACATCGAGGACGGCACCCATATCACGGCGATGGGGCAGTACGATCCAGAGAAACGCGAGCTAGATGCTGATACGATTTCCCGAGCAACGTACGTCCCAGACCTACGTGAGCGGATACATCAAGATGCGGGGTCGTTTATCCTGGCGCGTCAGGAAGGAATGATCGACGACGATCACGTCCACGGCGAACTCGGCGAGGTAGTAGTCGGTGACCGACCGGGTCGAACCTCTGAAGACGAAGTGACCGTCTTCGACAGCGGTGGGACCGGCATTGAGACGATTGGTGCTGCGAGTATGCTATACGAGAAAGCGGTCGCGGAGGAACTCGGAACCACCCTGCGGTCCTTCCCAGCTAGCGAAGCGATGATAGGCAACTAAAACCACTCGGCGGTTACCATCTAAATTTATAACCGTGGTGGCTGAGGTGTAGTTATGAGTGACCGCACGATACTCATTACCGGAGGTACTGGATTTATTGGTGCATATACTGCCGCCGAGGCCGTCTCAAACGGTGATTCTGTCGTTGCATTCGACATTAGCGCCGACAGCCGGATTTTTGAGAAACTCGGTATTGCTGACCAAGTAGAAATCATTGAGGGAGACATCACCGAGACGACGAGTGTCTTTGAAGCCGTCAAGGAAACGAGTGCTACCCACATCATCCACTTGGCAGCCTTCCTGACGAACCGCTCGAATCAGTATCCCCGGAAATCAATCGATATTAACATCAAGGGGACGAACACGGTTTTCGAGGCAGCTCGCGTCTTCGATACCCAAATTGAACGAGTGGTATGGGCCTCAAGCTCTGCTGTCTACGCGCCGCAGCACAGGTATGACGATCCAGATGTTGATGAGGACGACTTGGTCTATCCCGCGACACTGTACGGAGCGGCGAAGGAGTATAACGAGCACCAGGCAGACATTTATCGGGAGAATTATGACCTTTCACTAATCGGACTGCGGCCGACGCTCGTTTACGGACCTTACCGGGAATCGGGTAGTGCATCGGCATATGCGCAGGTCATTGAGGGGCCAGCACGTGAAAACGCCGTGGAGGTAGGACCGAGTGACTTCGTCTTCGATTGGCAATACGCTGCTGATGCTGGGGCCGCCTTCTACGGGGCGACGTTGACCCCTGAATCTGAGCTATCTTATAGTGTGTACAACATTTGTGGTGAACGGGCAACTCTCGCCGAAGTCGCGGACGTCGTTCATAAGTACCTGCCAGACGCGGATATCACACTCACAGACGAGGGGGACGCAGTATGGAACCACCATATGAAGATGAACGCAGCAAAGGAAGAGCTCGGATATGACCCAGAATACGGCCTTGAACGCGGTGTGAAAGCCTACATCGACGTAGTCAGAGAGAATGCGGGGCTCGATCCGGTGTAATGTCGATGGAGACAATCATCTTCGCCGACGACGGAGAACGATCACTCGAACGTAGCACGGCCACAATACCAGAACCTGGACCACGAGAGGTCCAGCTGGAAATCAAGGCTACTGGCGTCTGCGGTAGCGATGTCGGCGCTTGGCATCGTAAGTCCGCATACGAATTCATCGAGACCCCTCGGGTTCCGGGCCACGAGTACGTCGGCGTCATCAGTGAGCTCGGAGAAGACATCGAATACTTTGCCGTGGGTGACAGAGTCGTTGAGCGGCCACTCCACTCGTGTGGAGTCTGCAGCGCGTGCCGAAACGGTGCTTCCCACGTTTGCGAGAACCTCGAGATTACCGGCTTCCATTTTGATGGGGGGTTCGCACCTTACAGTGTTGCCCCAGTTTACTCACTTCATCCCGTCCCCGACAGCCTTACTGATCAACAAGCAGCTATGGCCGAACCGATGGCAGTTGCTGCGCGTGCAACAGTAAATCGAACTAATCTAACTACGGGCGACGACGTACTGGTACTGGGCGCAGGTCCGATGGGCGCATTCAGTGCCCTAATCGGGGATACTCTAGCCGCAAATGTAACCGTTGGTGGGCTTTCGAGGGATAGACCTCGGTTTGCGGTGCTCGAAGATCTCGGGATCAGGACCGTCAACCTCGAGACTACGTCGGCGTCCGAGTCCGCAACTGAATATGCGGATGGGGGGTTCGATGTCGTTGTAGATGCGACCGGTTCGACGAGTGCATTGGCAGACGGACTCGCTGCCGCCCGTCCGAATGGCGAAGCAGTGGTTATCGGAATCCCCTCTGGAAATCTTGATGTAACAGCCCCCGAGTTCGTGCGCCAAGAGCAACGTGTGAGCGGATCTTATGGTGCACGACCCGCCGACTTCGAACGCGCCTTGGAAATTATCGAAGGCGTTCCGGACGAACTTGATGCTATGTCGCAGTCTTACGAACCGGACGATGTCGAGGACGCCTTCCGAGCATTCGCCGATGGAGAAATCATCAAACCAATTCTCGAGACAGCACTACTGGCGCAATAGTTTCATTTCCCGTTGAAACCTTCAAAATAGCGTAGCAGTGGGCTCCCATTCGGTTGATTTTGTGGATCTGTTTACTCATCGGCTTCGCAAAGAATCGCGATTTCGAATCGCCCTGGCCAATATTTTCGTCTCCATCGGTATTTGATAACAACATTTATGTAGGTACTCTAATGAAGTGCTATTGAACAACATGGTAGATAGCAACCAATCGGGTAGTCCGGAGACCAATCGGCGTCGATTTCTCAAAGGAGCTACGGCTTCTGGCCTAGCCTTGACGACAGGGCTCGCAGGCTGCAGCAGTGGTGGGAGCAATAGCGGCGGAGGAGATGGCAATAGCGACGGTAGTGGCGGAGGACAGACGACTAATCAAGGCAACGGAGACACAAACAGCGGAAATAATCCAATCAAAGTTGGAGCACTCTTCCCCCTCAGCGGCAACTTGGCACAGCTGGGCGAAGAGAGTCTCCGTGGCGTGGAAATCGCCGTTGAAGAGCGAAATTCGAATGGTGGTGTCCAAGGGCGAGAGATACAACTCGTCACCAAAGACGCTCCGAACGCCGACGCTGGTGTGAGCACGATTGAGAACCTCGCGACCGTCGAGGATGTGCCGGTAGTCGTCGGCTCGTACTCGAGTACGATTTCGCGGGCAGCCAGCCAGCGAGCCGCTGGCTATGATCTCCCATACTGGGAGCTCGGAGCTGTCGCTGACGTTATTACCGAAGAGAACCCCGGCAACGTCTTCAGGACGAACCCGCAGGCTTCCTTCTTTGGTAGATCTGGCGTTCAAACCGCGAGGGACGTCGTCGCCCCCGCTCTGGACAAAGATCCCAGTGACCTCAACGTCGCCGTGATGTATGAGAGCGGTGCGTACGGTAACTCAGTCGGCGGGACAGTCAAAGAACTCTCCGAACAGGAGGGTATGAACGTGGTCGAGGACATTGAATACGACGCGGGGACCGGCGACCTCTCCTCGACGATTCAGACTCTCAAGAGTGCGGACGTTGACCTCCTCAACCACACAGGCTACTCCTCTGACATCTACCTCTTGTGGAATCAGAGTAAGTCCCTTGGCAACTACATCCCCGCAGCTATCGGCAACGGTGGTGGTTACTCTCTGCAAGCGTTCGTCGAGAACATCGGGACGACAGCCGCTATGGGGGTCTTGAACCAGGACTTCACGCAGTACAACACGAACCCTGAATACGCGCCTGGAATCGCAGACTTCGTTGCGCAGTATCGTGAGACCTACGATGAACCCCCACTTTCGGGGCACTCGCTCGGTAACTACTTCGGGATGAACGTCCTGTTGGACACGCTGGAGGCCCTGGACGACCCGTCCGGCTTCTCACTCAGCGCGATGCAGGATGCTGCACTCGGGATTGAACGGGAAATCGGTACGAGTGCGACGTCTTGGGGTGTGAAATTCGACAGCGAGACCTTCCAGAACAGCCGTACAAAGGTTACCGGCCATCAGTGGCAGAAAGATACGTACACAGACGACATCTGGCATCCAGAACGGGAAGACGGAACGGCTGACCTGTACACGCTCTATCCCGAGGAAGGACGGCTCTCGTTCGCGGACATCAAGAATATCCCGCGGCCGGATTACACACAAGAATCGTAAACACCAGAAGTCGCTGGCTTCTCTCGGTCTCCCTTTTCTCGTAGTATTTCGACGGTAGATGTTCTCCTTCCCGTTATTTTAAGCCTCTTAGATTCATTCGATAGGCCGATGGCAGCCCATACCTCACCTCCCGATCCCGCAACGACTGTAACCACACTTACTGATCGTCTCGCTGGAAACGTGGCAACTGGCGATGCGGAGCGTGCTTTGTTCGCGACTGACGCCAGCGTGTATCGCCAGCAACCGGAGATCGTTGTCTTCCCCCAGACCGTCACAGATGTGCAAGAGGCTATTGCCTTTGCATCGGAAACGGGCCGTTCAGTAACCGCCCGTGGCGCTGGAAGTAGTCTCACTGGTAATGCCATCGGTTCCGGAGTGATAATAGACACCACCCAGCACCTGACCGACATTCAGGAAATCAACCCCGCTGAGCAGTCAGTTACTGTTGACCCAGGGGTCGTGCTAAATGAGTTAAATGAGTCTCTCCAAGAGTACGGACTCTACTTCCCACCCGATCCGAGTACAAGTGATACGTGTACCATCGGAGGTATGGTCGCTAACGATGCTGCCGGCGCCCACTCCGTCCGCCACGGAACGACCCGGGATAACGTCGAATCTGTAGAAGTGGTCCTGGCAGACGGCTCCATAGCGACATTCGGAGAAGTCGATGGAGAGGCTCTCGAGCAGTTACTCGCTACTGAAGGCCGAGTCGGCGAAGTGACCCAAACGGTCTCTGACCTTTGTCAGGAACACGCCGACGAAATCGCGGAACAATATCCGGACGTGGATCGAAACTCGAGTGGATACGATCTGCAATCTGCAGGTGATGCAGACGGGCAGTGGCTCGATCTCTCGAAATTGCTGGTCGGAAGCGAGGGCACGCTGGGGTTCATAACCAGTGTGACGCTCGACTTGACACCGCGTCCAGAGAGACGAGCCGCGGCTATGATCTATTACGAAAATGTTGTTATGGCTGCCGACGCTGTTCAATCTACGCTCACCGCCGACCCCAGTGCTGTCGAACTCATTGACGACACTGTACTCAAATACGCTCGCTCTGCGTGGAACTTCGAGCGAATTCCTGAGGATGCCGGTGCGGCACTTCTCGTCGAAGTTGAATCCACTTCGGAGAGAGCGATCAGTGATCGGCTCGATGTAGCCATCGATATGGCTAGAACCGATAGTACCGTTGCCGTCGAGCGAGCAGTAGAAAGCGACGAACAAGAAACACTCTGGAAGATTCGGAAGGCATCAAATCCGCTCCTGAACCGGCGTCCGGGTCCTGAAGAAGCGCCATCGTTCATCGAAGACGCCGCGATACCCACTTCTGAACTCGCGGGGTACCTCTCAGAAGTACTGGAAGTGCTCGACAAGTACGCACTCGAGACGAGTGGTTTCGGCCACGCAGGCCAAGGTGTTCTCCACATCAAGCCGTTCCTTGATCTTCGAACTGTGGAAGACCGCGAGATATTCGAAGCCGTTTCCGAGGAGGTTCATACTATCGTGCTCAAGCACGGTGGCAGCGTCAGTGGTGAACACGGTGACGGACGGTTGCGGAGTCGGTACGTGAAGCAACAGTACGGCAAGGAGCTGTACGCGGCATTCCGTAGAGTGAAACAAGCTTTCGACCCGGAGGGCGTATTCAATCCGGGGATAATCGTTCCCGATTCCGGAGGTACCGTTGCGGAACTAGATGAAGGATTCCGCTACGAGGACTACGAGCCATCAGCCCCAGAACCGTCTCTCGACTTCGGAGAAGAGAAAGTAGGGGGGCATATTGAGCGATGTAATGGTTGCTCGAAGTGTCGGTCCACAGGAGATGGGGTGATGTGTCCCACCTACCGTGCGACGCGCGATGAGGTTATGAGTACGCGCGGACGCGCAAACTTGCTACGTGAAGCTATGGACGGGACGCTCGGTCAAGATGCTATCGAGAGCGATTGGTTCCACGAAGAAGTCCTCGATCTCTGTATAAGTTGTAAGGGCTGCGAGACCGAGTGTCCGACAGGAGTGGATATGGCGAAACTCAAGACAGAACTCAAACATCAAAAACACCAGTCAGACGGGATCCCACTCCGCTCTCGGCTGTTTGCGAATATCCGATTTGTAAACAGACTCGGCACTGCACTTGCCCCGATGACGAATTGGATTAAGGATCGCTCCTTCGTCAAGCGCGGGATCGAAGCCACGATGGGAATCGACAGTCGACGGTCTCTGCCCGATTTCGCTGCCGAATCTTTCCTCTCGTGGTACTCCGACCGAGGTGATTCTAGTACGCCAAAGAGCGGCCGCAAAGTCGTCTTTTTCCCCGATTCGTATACCTCGTATAATCATCCGGACGTGGGAAAAGCTGCAGTTCTGCTGCTCGAAAACCTAGGCTACGACGTAGTTGTTCCTCCAGTCACTGACAGCGGGCGGGCCTCACTATCACAGGGTATGATTGACCGTGCCCGCGCTTTCGCTGAAACCAATGTGGATGTACTGGCGCCGTATGCGGACGAAAACACGCCAGTTGTGGGAGTCGAACCATCGAGTGTATCCGCACTTGTCGAATACGATGACCTCCTCGATGACGCAAAAGGGGTCCCAGAAATCGCTACGACAGTGTCCCAATTCATCCTCGACGACCTCACGCCCCAGCAAATTAGCGACGCTTTCTCTGTGCGCAGAAATCAGCGGATCGCATATCACGGCCACTGTCATGCAAAAGCGAAGGGGTGGTCAAGTGCGGTTCGAACACTCCTTAGCCTCGCTGGATACGACGTCGTAGAAACTGACACCACGTGTTGTGGTATGGCCGGGTCTTTCGGTTACGAGAGCGAACACTACGACCTCTCGGTGCAAATGGGTGCCAAATTGGAAAATCAGTTGGATGCCGTCGACCCCGATGTCATCGCCGTAACGGGTGCCTCATGCTCCCAGCAGCTCGCTGATAGCGGTCGAAATTCGCGCCACCCGATACAACTTCTGTCCGAGGGGGTGATTACTAACTCATCGCGTTAAGCGGTTTTTCAGAGACGAAATCCTCGTAACACGGTTGGGAATTGGTATAGTAGACGTACAGCAACGAGAATCAAAAAGGGGAAAAGCCAAGTCAGCGGTGATATAATCTATCTGATTGTATGCCACAGAAATCGCGTGCGCTCGTGATGGAAGAGCCTGGCGAATTGGAAATGAAAGAGCTTGGGGTCCCAGAGGTTGGTGCGAAAGACATTCTGGTCAAGGTCGAACTCAGTGGGATCTGCGGGTCGGATGTCCATATGTACGATGGAGGTATGGATCTTAACTTCCCCGTACTCCCGGGGCATGAATTTTCGGGCGTCATCGAGGATCTGGGTGACGATGTGGAAACGGACGCGAAGGGAGAGTCCGTCTCCGAGGGTGACAAAGTGACGGTTGTCCCGGGTATCGTTTGTGGCGAATGCTGGTACTGCAACAACGTGCCGACTCGACCCACCACGTGTAAGAACCGCGATGTCTACGGATTCTTGGGTACTGATTACCGGCAGGGGGTCCACGGCGGCTTCAGTGAGTATATGATCGCTGACGGTCGTTCCAGCTTTTACAAACTCCCTGATGGGATGGATATCGAACTGGGGGCGCTTGCCGAACCCCTCTCAGTTGCTACGCGCGCCTTCGAACGGGCCTACAGCCCCGGTATCCCAGACGCGCGTGAGGGCATTGGCATCGGGAAGTCCATCGCTGTCCAAGGCGCCGGCCCAATAGGCCTACTCGCAATGAGCGCCGCTGAGGCCGCTGGCGCTGGTCAGATCATCGCTGTTGACGCAATCGAAGAGCGGCTATCGTTAGCTCAAGAGTTCGGTGCGACTCACACGGTGGACCTGACTCAATATGACGGCGACGATGATCTCATTCGGGCCGTGAAAGAGTTAACACCCGGAAACGTCGGACCTGATGCCGCAATCGAGGCCGCAGGGATTCCCGTTGCGTTCAGCCAGGGAATCGAAATTCCCCGCGACGGGGGCACTCTCGTGGAAGTGGGTCACTACGCGTATAGCGGTGAAGCCGAAGTCAATCCGACCCGGGTGGTCCAGAAGGACATCGATCTCAGAGGGAGCCTCGCGTATCCCCCGAACCAGTTCGAAACGTCGCTTTCGCTGCTTGACCAGCTTAAGGACGACGTCCCCTTCGACACGCTATTTAATCACAAGGCCGGATTCGATGACGCTGAGTCGGCCTATGAGGCGCAAAAGAGCGGCGAAGCGTACCGCGCCACGATCCATCCATTCGGCGTATGAGAAAACATCTCCTCGCCCCCGGGGCCTATGTGCAGGGCGACGGCGTTATCGCCACAGGGGAATCGTTCGGGACGCTACAGGGAACGACCGCGTTCGTCCTCGGGGGCGAGACGGCCCTCTCGATGACAGAGTCAGATCTCCACCTCGGACTCGAATCAGCAGGAGTGGATGTCGCCGCTATCGAGCCTGGAGTGGATAGTTGTACATTCGACCGGATCGAGTCGCTAGTTGACGACGCAACGGCAGCAGCAGCGGATACAATCATCGGAGTCGGTGGCGGGGTCGCTCTTGACACGAGTAAGGCGGTTGCCGACGCTCTAGATGCAGAGCTAGTCACGGTTCCGACGATCGCGAGCACCGATGCGCCCTGTAGCTCGGTTTCGGTTGTCTACGACGAGGAGGGCAACTTCGACGGCTACGTTCACAGGGATCGTGACCCCGATCTCGTGTTAGCCGACACGGGCGTAATTGTCCGCGCACCCACACGATTCCTTCGATACGGGATGGGTGATGCCTTCGCCACTCGCTTCGAGGCCGAAGCAGTCGCACGATCGAACGAAGTAACGCATGCTGGTGCTCACTCGACCGGTGCTGCGTTGACTCTTGCCCGTTCTACATTTGATAACCTCCTATCATATGGAGAGTCGGCACTAGCCGCGAACGAGCGGACCGCTGTCACTCCCGCGTTCGAACGCATTGTAGAGACGAACACGTTGCTTTCCGGTCTTGGTTTCGAGTCTGGGGGGCTCGCTGCTGCCCATGCGTTCGGGAAAGGCTTCTCGAAGACGGACGCAGACGCTCAACACGGGCTCTTGATTGCGTTCAGCACAATCGCCCAACTAGTGCTGGAAGACCGTGACCCGGACATTCTCGAATCGGCACTGGACGTCTATCACACACTGGGTCTGGACCGCCGGCTCACTGATCTCGGAATCAATGACGGCGCAGTCGAGACCGTCGCTAAGAACGCTTGTAGTAAGGATACGACGATGAGCAATGAGCCGGTTACTGTCTCCCCCGAACGAGCGGCCGCGGCTCTTCGGACGGCTGACGAACTCATCGCTCAGTACTGACCCGCGAATTTCGAAGCGGGTCTGGACTGACCATCCGACACATTTCGCGTCCATCAATCCGAGTGATGTTCGCTGAGGAAGAGCAGATTTTAGTGGAAAACTATTTGGAGGGGGCGCGGAAGTAACTGATATGGTAGCGCCTGAGGAGCGAAAAGACCTCCATGAGGATCTATTGTTGAATAGGCTTTTTGAGGAGAAAGTTCTCGAAGTGTACGAAGACAGTGGCATTCCCGAACTACCTCACTTGAGTTTGGGCCAAGAAGCCGTTGGGGTAGGCACGGTGTTCGCACTGGAAGACGATGACTGGCTCTCCCCGTCTTTGCGAACACGTGCGGTCACGCTGATGCGCCTCTCACTACGCGATGTCGTCACTGGTATGTTCGGGACGGAATCTGGGCCCACTGAAGGGCGTACGACTCAACACCATCTTGGATCGTCAGAGGCCCACGTTATGGGCACCACCGGTATGGTCGGTAGCCACCTCAACGTGGCTGCTGGCGCGGGGCTCACCGCACAACAACTCGGGGAGGACCGCGTGACGGCTGTTTTCTTCGGTGACGGTGCAGCTACGCGTGGAGAATTCCATACCGCACTCAACTTTGCCGCCGTTGAGGACCTCCCGGTTATCTTCGTTTTGGAGAACAACGAATGGATCGAAGAAACCCGGGCCCTCGACGTAATCGCAGTTGAAGAGAACATCAGCGAAATGGCGGGTCATGATCTCCCGAAGGAGGTGATCGACGGACAAGATGTTGACGAGGTCGTCGACACCGTTTCGGAGGCAGCCGAGCGAGCGCGTTCCGGGGACGGTCCAACGCTGATCGAGGCCAAGACCTATCGGTACCGACCCCACGCAGAAGTCATCCCAGAACGCCGCGACGAGGACGAAATTGCAGAGTGGAAAGAGCGCGATCCCGTCGAGCTCCATCGTGAATACCTTCTCGATAATGACATCGTGGACGAAGGCTGGCTCGAATCGACACGAGATGCACTTATGAAAGATATCGAAGACGCGTTCCAGTTTGCCGAAGAGGACTCCCTACCGGATGAAGAGGCGATGTACAAGGTGTACAAAGACACTGACGTCGATAGACACGGAGGTGTCCGCTGATGGCTGAATTAACTGTTCGAGATAGCATCAACCGAGCGCTTGCTGAAGAGATGAATCGTGATGAACGTGTCTTCCTTTACGGCGAGGACGTCGCCGACTATGGCGGTCTTTATCAGGTGACGGAAGGACTGCGGGACGAGATCGGCGAGGATCGTGTCTTCGATACACCGCTCTCTGAGACCACACTCGGAGGCACCGCGGTCGGGGCTGCTCTCACCGGAACACGCCCCGTCGTCGAAATTATGTTCGGTGACTTCCTCTCTATCATCGCGGATCATCTGATAAATTATGCCGCGAAAATGCATTTCAATTATAGTGACGATACCAGTGTTCCGCTCGTCGTCAGGACTACATACGGAGCCGGAGACCAGTTCGGCCTCCACCATAGTCAAGACCCAATCTCCTGGTTCCAGAATGTTCCCGGACTCAAGATGATCGCGCCCTCGACGCCGGCGGATTACAAGGGACTTCTCAAATCTGCCGTACGCGACGATGACCCGGTCATCTTTTTCGAGAACAAGCAGCGCTATGACCTCTCAGGCGAGGTTCCGGAAGGCGATCATACGGTCCCAATCGGCGAAGCTGACATCAAGCGAAGCGGCAAAGATATGACCATCGTCGCCATCGGTGGAATGGTAGACATCGCCCTTGAGGCGGCTCAGTCTCTCGCCGACCAGGGGTATGACTGTGAGGTAATCGATCCCCGGACTGTGATGCCCCTCGATAAAGAAACCATCATTGAGTCTGTGAAAAAAACGCACGCGCTTACCGTTGTCCACGAATCCGCCCGATTCGGCGGTATCGGTGGCGAAATTGCGAGCGAAGTCGCAGATGAGGCCCTGTTCTACCTCGATGCACCAGTAAAACGCGTCGGTGCACCGTTCACCCCGGTTCCCTTCGCAGAGAACCTCGAGCAGATGTATCTGCCAGGCGCGAAGGACGTAGAGACAGCCGTCGTTGATGCACTTGAGGAATAGCAAATGCAGAAACTTACGCTTCCGAAAAGCGGTCAGGGGATGACGGAGGGCCTGCTGCTGGAGTGGCATTTCGAAGCCGAAGATTCTGTCTCAGAAGGCGACCCGGTCCTGGATTTTGAGTCGGAAAAAATGGTCGGTGAGGTAACGGCCAACCAGGATGGAGTGCTCCTGCAGAAAGAGGTTGAGGAAGGCGAGACGGTCGCTGTTGGGACTGTGTTAGGCTGGATTGGTGAAGAAGGTGAAACGCCCCCCAACCAAGAGGAGTCTACTGAAACCGCATCTGATTCCGAGAGGGGAATTGAACCGAACGTAGAATCCAACGAGGTCAGCGGCGTCATTCGAGGAACACCGACTGCGCGGCGAAAAGCTCGGGAAGCCGATGTTGATATCGAAACCGTCGCTACTGAACTCGGGGTCAATCGAGTAACTCCGGAGGAGGTCGAGCAATACATATCCGACTCTCTAGGCGGACCAGATGCTGACGTATCTCAGCAGACCGGAAACGAAATTCTTGGATCACCGTGGGCGCGTACAGTTGCTGCGGAGGAAGGCGTCGATATCCAGGAGGTCGGCGAGACATTAGGAGAATCCCGAATCCGAGAACGCCACATCAGGAAGTACCTCGAGGAACGACCAGCAGAGCCTGAACCCACACAGAAATCCGACCAAACCGGTCTAACGGTCGCCGAGGAGATCTCGATTACCGGTGGGGAGAAGGTAATGTTTGACCAAATGAGTCGTGTTGCGAAGAACTACGCGAGTACGACCACTGCCGCACGTATAGATGTTACGCCCCTACTCGATTTATATGAGGATCTGAAAGCTACCTGGGTAAACGAACAGGGCGACTCTCTCTCACTTACAGCATTTACGGCCCGGGCGGTATCGCAGACCTTGCCTGAATATCCCCGCTTGAACGCCGAATACGTGGAAGATGAGAACGTCCTACGCCTATACGATGAAGTGAATCTCGGAATAGCTGTGAACAGCGACGACGGATTGATTGTTCCGACGATATACGACACAGAGGATTCCTCGGTGAAGGAACTCTCCCGGTCGATTGAAGAGATCGCAGCGAAGGTCGATAACCGGGAACTCGAACCAGAGGATCTCGAGAACGGGACATTCTCCATCTCGAACGCTGGTAGCCTGGGGGCCTATATCAACACGCCTCAGATCAACCCACCCCAGACCGCGATACTTGGGGTTTGCAAGATTTTCGACGATGTCGGGGTCGTTGACGGGGAAGCGGTTCCACGGAAATATATGCATCTATGTCTGACCTACGACCATCGAGTTATCGAGGGCGCCGAAGCGGTCGGTTTTCTCCAATCAGTCAAATCCAAACTGGAATCTCCTAAATCGGTACTCCAGTAATCGATTCATCTATCTAGAGGAGCACGTTTTCACTGCAACAGCATCTAAGGAATGGAGAGTGGCTCTCTTCCTCAATCAGAGATTATGCACCTGATAGCGAGAGCATCCCCGTCCAGATCTAAGACTCTCCTCCTACTCGGACCGGACGACACTCTAGTGCAGCCTGCGTTCATCTGGGAATCCTCCAGATTATGCTGCCAGGGCCAGGTTCACCTCGTCTCGTTCCGTCTCGTGGGTTCCCCTTCTTGATGAATTCATTCGTCGCAAACCGGAGTAGTATCGAATTCCCAGGAGAAGTTTGGGGATATAAATTATGAACGACGGATCCAACGCGACATTTGAATTAACAGAGGCAATAATGTGGACACTTGATTATCCAAGATCATTCACACAGTTTTGCCATCGTCAAAACTTCACGGACAATGATACAGTATCGAGGAACCCCCTTCCGTGGTTTATGTCTGAGATATCACCACCTGGCCACTCAGAACCAACACAACCCGGTCGTGCTCTGGACGTAGCTGTAATTTTGGCAATACCAAAAGTATAAGATTCGACCCCTCAAACAAGGAGATATGGTGTCAAACGACGACGGGAGCCGAACGATACAATCGGTGGACAATAGCCTCTCTATCCTTGAATTTCTCTATTCTACGGGCCCGAGTTCCCTTACTGTTATCGCCGATGCAGTTGACCTATCCCCTGGGTCGACGCATACTCACTTAGCTACGCTCCGAAAACACAATTATATTGAGAAGAATAATGATCAGTATCAACTGAACCGACGCCTGATTAGCCTCGGTGAACGAGCACGGAACCAGCTTGATATCTATCAAGCGGCAAGGAAACCACTGCACTCTCTTGCAGAGGAGACAGGTGAAGCCGCTCATTTGATACAGGAGTACGAGGGATTCGTTCTTCTATTATACGAGGTGTACGGGACGAACGCTATTGGTGTGGAATATCACGCCCGGAAACGGGACCGACTAATACGGCATCTTCACTGCACTGCGTCGGGGAAAGCACTGCTTTCCCAGCTCCCTCGAAACCGGGTAGAGTCCATTATCGAGTCATCCGGTCTGATGAAGAATACCCCCAACACGATCACCGATCCAGAGAAACTCTTTGATGAAATTGAGAAAATTGACGAACAGGGCTACGCGATATCGGACGAGGAGCAAATGCTCGGTATGAGGGCTGTTGGGGCACCTGTAATGAGGGTGGACGGAACGGTTGCTGGAGCGATCAGTGTCTCAGGGCCACCTTCACGACTTAACGGAGACCGTTTTGAGGAGACACTCAAAAACGAAGTCCTGCAGGCAGTTGAAGTGACCGAGATCAACCTCAATTCAAATGCTCAGAGGTAAGCGGTTGAAGCGGACTCATAACAGGGCTGCAGACCATATTGGGGTGCATTGCCGGAACCTCCCAGGAGAACATAACCTGTCAGCGGTAAGGAACCGATATCATTACATATCTAGGCTTGTAATGGAAACAATAGATTGATAAAAATTCCATCTTCGTAGCTGACGTTGATCCCCATTCAAGCTCTATCAGAGGCTCATTTTCCTCGCTCGTCTGATCATTACGAGCACAGGCTTGCAATAGAGGAGGGTGTTGATAATCTCTCTAGGAAAATGCGTTCAAGATCTTCTCGGTAAGCAGAGCTAGATTTTCTTCAGCCTCGGCGAAGTAAAGCTTCGAGCCAAGATAGTAAAAAGGAGAATGCGATTCCAAGTGAGAAGGGTGGAAATCGGAACTCCATCGGACGAGTAAACCCGGAACTCAATCCGAAACCCCCGTTATTCTACAATTGTTTCACCCACGTTGGATCTTATACCGCCGCAAATTAGAATCAAGCGTTACCAACTTGGCTCAATGTTCTGACCTCTGCACCGATTTTGGCATCATCAAAAAAATTCCACACGCGTAGACCGGCATAGCTTTACAACACTAATGCTGTAATAATCGACTTTTGCAACGCCGCGAATACGATGAATTACGATTATAATGAATTAAAAGAATCATATACGCGTCAACTGGGGTGAGTGCAACAGAACCCGCGGAATATTTCCGAAGAGAAAGGGGATGGCTTTTTGAGAGAGCCAAATCTATCGGTGAATAGGGCTCAAGAGCCATCGTCACAGTATGGGTGAAAAAATTGCAGATACGAGAATTCTACAGCGACCGACAGCATACGAAGGTTAGTTTGTAAAACGCACCCCTCAGAGTGGGAGCACGCTCGGAGGTAAGCCCCGTGGCTGGTAACTCTGAACGTTTCTATATGGTATTCACGGCATAGCTGAGCGTATCCGTATTCGGTGGAGATTGGGGGGAATAATCTGAGCGTTCTAAGGACTTAGGAGTCGAAACGGTCAAGCACACTCTCGGCAATGTGGTCGCCAAAGGGAAGCGAACAGGTTAGCCCAGGGGAGACGGCATTTAGGACGTGCGTCGAGTCCGTGCCGTGTTTGAACAGGGGATTTTTCACGAGTTCGCCATCGGATGAGACAACTTGAGCACGAATACCCGCGAAGCTCGGCCGTAGGTCGGTCGCTTCAACTCCGGGCACGAGCCGCTGTGCGGCTGCAACGAACTTTTGTTTGCGATAGGACTTGTTCATCTCGTCCCAGGCAACTTGGATCATCTTCCGATTCGATATCAACCGTTGAAACCCCCGGAAACCTAGCGTTTCCACCAGCTCCGAAATATTGAGGTTGGTATTGTCGTATGCTTCGCGCCCGAAGGCCAACACTGCGTTAGGGCCGACTATCACTTTGTTGTCAGTACGTCTCGTGTAGTGAACGCCTAGGAAGGGTAGTTCGGGGTCCGGAGTCGGGTATATCATAGACCGACAGGTGGCTCGCTTTTCCGGCACGACCTCGTAGTATTCTCCGCGGAAGGGAACCACTTGGTAGCCTTCGCCCACGCCGAACTTTGCGGCAAGCTTATCAGCGTACAGGCCGGCGGCGTTAACCACGTACCGTCCGACCAGGCTGCCGCTGGACGTCGAAAGGTGGAAACTGTCCGACCTTTCGACAACCTCGTCGACACGGGTGTCGGTGTAGATGTCAACCCCAGCGGCCTCTGCATCCCGGGCGAGCGAGTAGACGTACTGCTGAGAGTCGATGGACGCAGCGCCCGGTGCCCGCAGCGCCGCCTGTCCAGACACGTGTGGTTCGTACTCTGCAATAGTGTCCTGTCCTCTGAGGAATTCGGTCTCGACACCGTTCTCCGCGGCCTGTTCCTGCAGTTTTTCGAGACGTTGCTCCTCGGCGTTGGACTGGGCGACGACGAGTACGCCGCACTCGTCGATTGGCACATCGTTCTTAGCAGCGTATTCTTTCATCCGTCGAGTTCCCTCGGTGGCAAATCTGGCCTTGAGCGATCCAGGTTCGTAATTGAATCCAGGGTGAAGAACGCCGGAGTTCCGGCCCGATTGGTGCTGAGCTAAGTGATGTTCTTTTTCGACCAAGGCGATGTCTAGGTCGGACGCTGTCGCAAGCGAGCGGGCGATAGAGCAGCCGACACAGCCGGCGCCTACAACAATAATATCGTGCTTTTTCATCAGTGTATAGTAATGGTTGGCGCCGCGAGTAATTATAATTTGGATTTTCGTAGTGACTGCTGCCAGGCCCGTCTCGTACGCCATTCAAGACCCAATTGGAACGATAGTGAGACTTACTCACTTGCTCCTACTCGGGCTCAGATTGATATTAGTTATCAGGATAATAGTACGTACCAATCGTATTGGAAATCCCTCGCGAGCGTTTGGTTGCAGGTGTAGTGGCCTTGTTGTTCCGGTATAAAGCGGTTGACTTTGAGAATGTGTTACGCACCGGTGGGGGTTGTAGACGGTCGCTTTCAGCAGTACCCCGGAACTCCAGCCATCACTAATGGCACGACCGGCGCCGCCGTGCGTGCGCTTAGTTGACGAGAAGACGGTTTCTGATATTGAGCGCTGGTGGTACCGATCTAAGTCTATGCGGGCGTTATGAGCGTGCTCTTCGTTTCAGAAGCCACGACGCTGCTCTGCCTCGATGTCGAAACGGCCGACCGAATCGCAAATGCGCGTTCACGTCCTTCGCGTCGCTACTCGGTTCGCCATCAATCTTGCTTGCAGTTGATGATTCCATCTCACACCTCCTCACTGAGGAATAAGCGATCCCACCTATACACCGACCTGAGGTGCTTCTCCCGTCAATGAGACAACCACAAACGTGACACCGACGACCGAGGCCCGAACACTGGTTCGGACCGCTATCTGTCGGGATTCCGGCCAACCCGACGCCAAGGTAGGCTTGAGTTAGCAATCGAATACTGCGAGGCCTATGCGGATTGTACAGTGAGTTCCGAGCACGGCTTACCGACACCGAATGAGGTACTTCTCCGAACAGCGTCTCGGGGGAGTAGAAAGACGAGAGAGGTACTATTCTCCAGAGGGGTGTCACAGCGGTACTCCTAGAGTATTCATTCCAGTTTCGTAGCTTGATACTCAAAGAACCACGGAGTGGGATCCCACGCCGACCGTTGCGTTCTGAGACTGTTTTTAAATATATTAGAATGCATAAAAAGTGATACTATCTAATTACTACCCTCTGTCGGCGTTCGATATATAACGTTTGGTGAGGCTATTAGATGCTATTGTGATTCAAGATTAATATAAGTTCAAGGACAGTATTACGCTCATATTGGATATAAAAATTATATTTCTTTGGTACTGTCTAGTTAACAGCCTCAGCTGGCGTTCGACCATTGAGCGCTTGATGCGGTCGGTGAACGTTATAGTAGTACGCAAACTGTGCAAGCTACTGGGCGGTGGCAGGCCGACTGCCGACCCACGAGTGATCAAAGCGGTCAGTCCTCATTTTGAGGGTCTGAAACCACTTTTCGATGAGTTTTCGGTCGATATAGTCTAGGTGACCGCTCAACCCGACGCGAAAGAGGGCAGTCAGATAGCCGTAGCCATCAACTAGGTACTCAGTGTCCGAGAGATCGTGTTTCCCGGCGAGTTGCTGGAAAAAACTCAGTTGCTGGATCGGTTCCTCGCCGTTCGAAGAGATCGACGCCAAGCAGTAATTTTGAGTCGAGGTCTGTTGCAGCGTATCCCCAAGACAACTCGCCGTTGATGCTGACAACGGTCTCGTTGACAGCGCCCGCATCGGCTTCACCGTCACCAGAACGCACAGCGTGCTGGTTGGCTCACGAGAGCTTCGCTCTCGGGAACGACTGCGAGTCAGGAACGCTGTCAGCGAGCCGATGTACCACTGCCAATCCGCTTGATGAGTCCGTTTTACACCGATAGAGCGAAGAATCACTTCTGTCTCTCTGAGTGAACAACCAGTCGCGTGGCGTCGGACGGCGAACGCCTTGACGGACGTCGCCGTCCGCTCACGCTCCCAACATTCTTTGAAATCGCCGCGTAACACTCGCTGAGCAGGTCTGCGAGCATTGTCCCAAGCAAACGCCAAGACCAGCTCACTTCTCAAACTGGCTTGACTAGACAGTACCCCTCACTGGTAACGGTATTCGTAGGTGACAATATCCGTTCGACAGTTGCGTACGAGAGTGATCAGGAGTCGCGACCTAATTCAACACCCAGAAGCGGTAGTTGAGATAGGCGGCGAAGGAGACCCACAGGAGATACGGGACGAGGAGGAGAGCTGCCCGTCGATCAACGCGGTCGAATGCCCACATTGTTGCGACGATGAGTAGCCAGAGCAGTCCGATCACGGCCAGCCCCCAGCCGATCTCCTGCATACCGAAGAAGACTACCGACCATCCCACGTTGAAAGCGAAGTGAACCACGAATACGCCGAACCCGACCCGGGCTTCGCGAGGTGACGAATCGAGTCGTCGCCAGACGAGCCATAGCGCGACTCCGATGAGTGCGAACAGGGCCGTCCAAACGGGACCGAATACCCAGTTCGGTGGCGCAAGCATCGGCCGCTGAAGGGTGTCGTACCACGTGCCGAGACCTTGTGCCGTGAAGATGGACCCGGAAGCCCCGACGATTTCGACAGTCAGGATGGTGATTGCGAGCGCGAGGATCGGGCGATGGCGTGGAAACCGGCGAAAACGGGACACAAGTGATGCCATATGATCCGATTAGGGCTCTCGACTCAAAAGTACGGACGTCGAATCCTGGCCGCGGTCGACGTTCTCTCAGAAGAAATTTCTCCATACCTCAACAACAGATCGTTACACCCACTTTCCGCACACAGGCACGCGATTCCGCCCTCGTCATCCGGCGACCTGTGCTATCGCGACGGCTTCCCGGTAGCAGGCGACGGCCAGCAACAGATACCCGCCGACCAGGACCGCCAACTCACGGCGTGTCAGCGACCAGTCCCTCGGGGAACGTACTCTTTCGAACTCCTCCTTCCACCGGGGGCCGGATTCCTGATGCCACAGCATTACGCCCCGCGTCGCGACCACGATCGCGACGAGCGCCGTGATCTCCATCGGCCCGCTTCGTTCGACGAGCACGGCCAGCGACGGTGCGATTCGCTCACCCGTCCCGATGGCAAGCGATCCGGTCCCCCAGACTGCCCCGTACCAAGGCGCTTGGACGACCTCGATGACGTATCCCATCGGTGTGTTCACCGACCGGAGCGTGTTCGCGCCGATCGCGATCAGGGAGACCCCGACGTTCCACCCGAACAGCCACAGGAATTCTCGCGTGATACTCCCTGCGTATCCAGTGGCTGCGCCCGGATTTCCGCCGCGTAACAGCTCCTGGGGAAGCAAGAGGTAGCTGAGAATCCAAGCCGCCGTGAACACGCTCGCGACGACGACCCACAGCGAAACGAACCGGACGAGAACGTCGTCGTGGTTGACATACCACCCGATTCGTTCCGAGACCCGACTGACCGGCCCGGTCGCGTTCGACGCCGCCATACGGGCAGCCATCACGCACCGTTAACAAATATAGTAGCGGGTTGGACGATCAGGGCCAAGGACGTCCCAGCAATGGTGACAAGGGCGACGACGGAGACGGTGAGCGTCGTGACGAGAAGTCCAAGTCCGAGAATCGTCGTCGCACCCGCGACACCCCCCGAAGAGGTAGTAGTTCAGGAGCGCGTTGCCGCCCGCGTGCAAGAGTATCGCCGGCAGGACGCTCCCGTCGGATCGGTTCGTGAGCCACGTCGATAGGATCGAGAGTTCGACGAGCTAGAGCAGAGAGAGGCCGAGTGGAAGCGTCTGTTGGATGGTGCCCGGAATGAAAACCAGCGGGAGATGGCCACCCGGCCCAGACGACGCCAACGATGAACCCGGCTGTGAGCGGGCTGTACGTTGGGGTGCTGGCAGGAGGAGCCCGCGCCAGCCGGGTCCCTCGAGGCCGCCGCCGAACAGGATGATGAACCCGAGAAAGAGCGGAGACTCGACGATGCCCGGAAGCACGTCCGGTGTCACGACGCCATCGAAGAGAGCAACGTAGATCACGGCGGCACCGAGAAACAGGGCGACCGAGAACGCGAGGGCAAAGGCGTAGTACCGTAGCGCGACACGAACCTCGAAGATTTCCCGAAGCCACGCCGTCACGTATCGATTCGCTGTCCGGACGAGGACAATACGTCTCGTCGCCTCGGGGTGTGAGAGATCCCAGTACTCCTCGCTTAGTCAGGTTGTGTTTCAGTTCTCGCGTGTGGTTGGGTTCTGGAGGAACTGCGGGGGATGGCGCGGATGAATCGAGTCGTGAGTCCGAGCCCCGTGAGACTCAGGAGAGAGAAGAGTACGATCTGGGGGAGGGGTACCAGTTGGCCGCTCTGGAGCATAAATACGATCATAGCGAGGACCGCGAGGCCGAGAGTGGTGCCTTTCACAAGGAGGATGCCGGTGAAGACGTAGCCCCAGGCTCGCTGCTTCCAGAGGAACGCCGCCGAGAGAGCGAACGATGGGACGACGACGCCGAGATCCAGTGACTGGATGACGGGAACGGGAAGCGTCGTCTCTGCGATGCTCGGAGGTCTGGTTCCGGCGAGACTCGCTGGGCCGACCTCGGCGAGCCACATCAGCGCCACGAGTCCGGCGACGAGGGCCTGGAAGGCGACGTATCCACGGACTGGGTGACCGTCGAGTGCCTCCTTCAGGTCTGTCGGATCGATTCGAGCGATGCCGCCGATAAGCGTGAACAACGTCAGTCCGAACAGCGCGACGTAGACAAGATATAGCTCGTTGAATGCCGTGAGCAATGCATACGAAGCGTACGTATAGAGAAGGTAGCCTGTGACACCGAGCCAAACGACATAGCCCCGGAGTGACCCCTGATGTGCGTAATAGAGAGCGCCGGCAAGTGCAGGGACGGCGATGCCGAGCGTCAGCAGGTCCTGCCCGTACAACTGTGGGAGGAGGACCTCGGCGTCCCGGTAGAACTCGGGGACAAACAGTCCGACGCTAGTCGCCACAGTCGCGAGCAGGAGGGTCAGCGTCGACGCAAAAAGAGAGGACCGAGTGAGGCGTCGAGGCTGTTTCGAGGGCGTCATACCGCCGGATCCTCGGTGGTGTCCGGGGAAACGCCGAGACGGCCTTCGACGAACGCGGCGACGTCCGACGCGAACGCGTCGACGGCGTCCCAGTCGGTGAACTCGATATCACCGCTCGTTCTCCGGTCCTCGGTGAGCAGGTCTTTGGCGATCTGCTTCATCATAAGGTGTTTGAGGAACCCGTACTCGGAGAACCGAAGCGCGCCGCCGAACTGCCCGATCCGATCCGGGTGCCACTCGGTTTCCGCGATGAACGATTCAACGTATCCCGCAGCCTCTTCGTGTTTCTCCTCGTTCGCCGCGGACAGCGAGACCTGAAAGAACGCGGTCGGCATCCCCGATAGGGCGTCTCGATTGTCGGTGACGAAGTCACAAACCTCGTCTTGGTGTTTGCCGACGTGGATCGACGCGCCCACGACGACGGCGTCGTACGCTTCGAAGGTGAACGAGTCCGGTCGATCACGCACGTCGATCGTGCTCGCCTCGTGACCGCGCTCCCTGATTGTGGTCGCGATCCGCTCTGCGATTTTCGCTGTTTGGCCTTCGCCCGTTCCGTAGAGTATCAGAAAGGAACTCACGTATTCTCACACCTCTGCACACTCCTTCGCTGCGGGACTCAATAAATTCTGGTCGGCCCCGAACTTCCGGCTCAGTCACGGCGCGACGGATGTGTTGGTTCGAGCCGGAGCAACTCCGAACTGGGAAGGTCCGTCGTTGGTGGGTGCTCACCCAAGATCTTCTGACTCGGTCTTCGGTGGGAGGCCAGCGTCCTGAGGAGTTGGTGGATCGTGGTTTGCGAGGCGATCCCCGCCGTAGACGACGACCAAGAGAATGGCGATCAGCACGAGAGGGAGAGCGCCCGTGACTTCGGCGAGCAGGTTCAGCCACGGGTCTGGTACACCGTTCGGAACGAGCGCCTCCGGATCAGCGGGATGGAAGATCCCCATCGCATTGACGCCAGCGTGGAACACCGCAACGGCGAGAACGCTGCCGCCGGTGCTGTTGTACATCCACGTCCAGAGGATGGAACCAGCAAGGATGGAGACCATCCAAAGGAGTTGCTGGGAGAGCGGCCAGCCGCCGTGGGTGGTCGTTGCGTTCAGAAACAGCGGGAGATGCCAGGCGGCCCACGTGACACCCACGATCGCACTCGAGGTCAGCGCGCTGTAGGAGTCCTGCAGGATCGGTAGCATAAAGCCACGCCAGCCGAGGTCTTCCTGGCCGCCACCCCACACGGTTCCCCAGACCATCGCGAACAGATAGATGAAGGGCGATTCGAATCCGGTCAGGTCGATTGGACCCCCAGCGAGGACGAACAGTAAGACACCCAGTGAGAGGATAATCAACGGGAGTCCGAACGCGAGCGCCCACCATTTCGCACCGATTCGCCATTTGAACATTTGGCCGACCCATCTGCGGAGACTCCCACCCGAAGCCCAGATGACGACCGCCGCGCCGATCGGCGGACCGAACCCGCCGAAGCCAATCAGGATCGAGTGTGTCCAAGAGGCTTCCATACCCGAATACGCGAGTGCCCCCTGAATCGTCCAGGTGAACCCGTACGCGATTGCGACGAAGCTCAGGAGGCGATGTCGATCGATCCACGTGCGAATACTGGACATACCTCCGATTGGGACACACATCGTAATTAACCGTACTCCCAATTGCCGGGTTTTCGGCACTACACTCTTCTCAGTTCCTCTCGAACTCTATCGTATGCCTGACAACGTTCTCGTCGCCTTGGACGGCTCCCCACTTGCCGAGCGTGCACTCACGTACGCACTCGAGACCTTTCCGAACGCCACGATCACCACGATTTACGTCATCAACCCGATCGACTCGGTAATCGACGTGGAGGCCGGTGGCCTGCCAGTCGCAGAGGACTGGTACGAAGACGTCCAGGAACGCGCGACCACCATTCACACGACTGCGACGGATCTCGCGGCGGAACACGATAGTGTTCTCGACACCGTTACTGAAGTCGGGAAACCGGCGCGTGAGATTCTTGACTACGCTGATAGTCACGGCATCGACCAGATCGTTATGGGTAGCCACGGACGGTCGGGCTTAGACCGGACACTCCTCGGAAGCGTTGCCGAGACAGTTACCCGCCGAGCACAGATTCCGGTAACAATCATTGGATGAGATTCTCGACCCAGGTACCGATATCGGGATCGGACGAAGACTCGTGGGGACACCTAAAACGTGAAATCAAACCAAACCATAGGTGTCGAGAACGTGGCTGTTACTGAATCACCAGCTCTCTCGACGTGTACTCTCCAAATTGAACGACGAGGTGGTCGTGGGGATGCGGGAGCTCGAGCACTCGAAAGTCACCTCAAGCGTCTCTCCGGCGTCCACGACGTCGATGTCTCGTTTCGAACAGGGGACGCCCGGATTACCTACGATGGGAGCGTCACCTCGGAAGAGACGATTCGAGATGCTGTCCGTGACAGGAACGTGTCGATCCAAGACGAATCTGAAAAAACAGCGGACGATGTGAGCACCCGCTCGGCACTCAGGCGGGAAGGGGTGTTCGTCGGCCTGACCCTCCTCGGGATGGTGACCGGGCTTGTGACTGGATGGCTCGAGGGACCGCAGCTTCTTATGTGGGCCGGCTACGCCGTCGCATACGCCTTCGGCGGTTGGTACGGACTCAAAGGCGCAATCGAGACGCTCCGCCACCGTGCGGTCGACATCGACCTCTTGATGATCGTCGCCGCGCTCGGTGCCCTCTCGATTGGCGCACCGTTCGAGGGCGCGATGCTGCTGTTCCTGTTCTCGCTGTCGAACACACTCCAGCACTACGCCATCGGTCGTTCGCGCCGGGCGATCAAGTCCCTCGTCGAAATGCGGCCGGATGAAGCTCAGGTGCTACGCGACGGCGAGGAGATCACCGTCCCCATCGATGACGTCGCCGTCGGCGACGTGTTCGTCGTGCGGCCCGGGGACAGGATTCCGCTCGACGGCGTCGTCGCGTCCGGCGAGGGGACTGTCGACCAGGCGTCGCTCACCGGCGAATCCGTCCCGGTACCGAAAGAGCCCGGCGACGAGGTGTTCGGCGGGACGATCAACGAGAGCGGCAGCCTCGAAATCGAGGTCACGCGGCAGGCCCACGAGTCGGCGATCAGCCGGCTCATCCATATGGTCGAGCGCGCCCAGAGCGAGAAGGCGCCGACACAGCGTCTCATCGACCGCCTCGAACAGCCGTACGTCCTCGGTGTGTTCGCGCTCACGATCGCGGCGATCGCGATACCACTCGCACTCGGAAGCGAGTTCACCAGCACGTTCTACCGCGCGATGACCCTGATGGTCGCGGCGTCGCCGTGTGCGGTCATCATCTCGACGCCGGCGGCGGTGCTGTCGGCGATCGCCTCCGGTGGGAGGCAGGGCGTCCTGTTCAAGGGCGGCGAACACGTCGAGACGGCCGCGAACATCGACGCGGTCGCGTTCGACAAGACGGGCACCCTCACGCAGGGCGAGACACAGTTGACGGACGTCTTCGTCCGAGAGGGCCTCGCCGACGAGTTGCTGACTGCCGACGAACTGCTCTCGCTCGCAGCCGCCGTGCAGGCCCGTTCGGAGCACCACCTCGCTCGTGCGACCGTCTCGGAAGCCGAAGACCGCGCACTCGACGTTCCCGACGCGCGGCGATTTCAGTCAAACGCCGGGAAAGGCGTCCGTGCCGACGTCGACGACGGGACCATCCACATCGGGAATCGAAGTTACGTCAAGACGGTTCTCGAAGACGCTTCGATCGAGGGGCTCGAGCCGGCTCTCGATCGGCTTCAGACGCTGGAGGCGGAGGGGAAGACGAGCGTCCTCGTCGCCCGCGAGCACGCCGGCAACGTCACCGTACTGGGATGGCTTGCGTTCACCGACACGGTCCGGCCGGGGGCTGCAGAGATGATCGAGAATCTCCGGTCGCTCGGCGTGGAGCACATCGTTATGCTGACCGGCGACAACGAACGCGTCGCCCAGCAGATCGCCGACGAAGTCGGTATCGATGAAGTGCAGGCGGAACTGCTGCCGGAAGAGAAGGTGGCAACCATCGAAGGTCTGGTCGACCGCTACGAGAACGTGGCGATGGTGGGTGACGGGGTGAACGACGCCCCGGCACTGGCGACGGCGACGCTTGGCATCGCGATGGGTGGCGCCGGGACTGACGTTGCCCTCGAAACGGCTGACGTCGTCTTGATGGGCGACGACATCGGAAAGATTCCCTACGTGCTCGGACTCGGTCGTCGGACGCGCCGGACGCTGACAGTCAATCTCGCAATCGCCTTCGGTGCGATTGCGCTGATGGTTGGCACGATTCTGTTGCGAGGCATCCCCTTACCGCTGGCGGTGGTCGGCCACGAGGGTTCGACGGTCCTCGTGTCCCTGAACGGTCTCCGGTTACTCGGATTCCGCGAATAACGGTCGATGAAGGCTTCGAACGGACCGATCAGCAACAACTGGTGTCGTCGGGAGTCCACTTACACGCATCGCCGGTAGTAAGGTTGTTTTCGTCGATATATGCGGAGAGACAGGCGTAGTTACAGAAGTACGTGGGCGAGCCACAGTCATCATCGCAGTCGCGGACGCAGATGGGGTCGTGGTCGAAGATTCGGGATTCACAGTACGCACACGTCTCGTCTGTTTCGGGTGTTGAGACGGTCGTCGACATACTCGTTCTGAGGAGGCTCTCACGGATAACGTTTCCTCGGCCTGTACTGAGTGATGCCGATTACCAGTCCGCATTATCACCCACAGATGTCCCCCGCAGAGCTGCAAAGCCACCCGTCACAGTTCCTCAGCTCCTGGTTCGCGTCACCCGTCGATATCCTTCGTACAGGGCTGGTAATCCGAGCGGAAGTGCGAGGAACCCGAACCCGAGAAGGGCATATCGGTCTCTATCCTGTTGTCGCACGACGAGGAGCGTCGTGACGATGCCGAATAGCGCAATTGTGTATGCCGTGTTGCTCCAGAGCACGTCGTAGGTTGAACAGTACAGCCAGCACACGAACGTGTAGGCCGGGGCGTCCCGTTCGGTGGATGGAGTTTCGGCCAGAAGAACCGGCAGTACGTGGTCCAGCCCAGCATCGCCGCGTCGGCAACCCGACGGGCCACACCGCTGCCCCACGATTCCTGTCGTCGCATCGCCGGTATCCAGCAAAAAAGAGTTCGGGGAAGCAGAAAACCCACAGCCAGATGCCGATAGTGTAGGTCACTGGCCAGTGCTCGATCCGGGGCTGTGCAATCGGCAGCCGTACTGACTCGGACAGCGTCGCCCACGAAAACGAGGGGTCGGGAACCGGATTCGTGAGGAACGCGACCAGACAGAGGACGATCCCGACGAGTAGTCGGTACAGACCCAGCGTCGTGTATCGGTTAAGCCACGCTGGAAGTCGCGGAGGTGTCGACTGTTGACGGTGGTCAGGGAAGCCGATCATTCTTCAGCTTTGTTGGCTCGAGATCAGACATCTCGTTCTTAGCGTTCACCCTGCTCTTAGGTGTGCTGATCGTTCTATGACACCCTCTCAACTCAACAAGACTGGGTCGACTGGAGGAGAGTTCTAACTTCCAGAATTCAAAATAAGACCAAGCCTAATAGGTAGGTGAAGTGGCTAACGCATACTGCGATGAGCTATCCTGGGATCTCGTACCGAGAGAACTCAGTCGCTCCACAGTCCGGGCACTCTTCGACCTTCAGTGACACGTTTCTCCCACAGTGGCGGCATTCAACTACCAAGGTTGGTCCGCCACGGGAGAGTAGGCGAGTAAAAACTGTTCGGACCCCCATTGTCCGCTGAACTACAGGAGATAGCGAGTTATTCTTTTGCCTCGTCCATTCTATTAGAACATTCACACTCGGTGACCAATCCACCGAAACCTTACGTTTGAGGAAGCTGAATATTCAATCGGGAACCCAGTTACACACTTTTTCACTCTTTATATGAACAGTGATGAAGCGATACTCGGCCGATGTCCGGATTGTGGCGAGCGAATTCCAGAAACGTGGCTCCTCGTCGAGTACGAGAAGAATGACGGAACTGATAGCGTGTGGGCCGAGTGTTCAGCGTGCGAAGACGTTGTTACACCGGAATGACCCGGGTGACAGACCCCAAGTGTTCTTTGTCGCGTCTGTTGTGTAAGACACTACCGATGGAAATACCTGACCAACTCCGGAGTTTGTTTTCAGCTACTGTCGAGGAACGAGACAGCTCGTATGTACTTGAAGTGCCCGACGAAGAGGTGTACACTGGTGAACTACAGCACGGCGAAACGTACCGTGTAGCGCTCCTTTCGTCACCATCAACTGATGAAACCGAGCAAACCGAAACCGAATCAAGAAACGAATTCAACTCCCCAGGGCCACCAGTCGAAGAAGGTGAGACTCGTACCGTCGAGATCGAAGACCTTGGCGACCAAGGTGACGGTCTTACCCGTGTCGAGCGTGGTTTCGTCGTCATCGTTCCGGATACCGAGCAAGGTGAGCGAGTCACCATCGAAATAACGGATGTACGCAAGAACGTCTCCTTCGCGGAAGTGGTTAAGCGGCTGAACTACTACGATTGAGACAAACATACACCGAGATTCGTTCACAGAATGTAGGAAGACATCGGCAAGTCCAAAGTGTCTACTTGATACGGCTTCCCACAGAGAATTGCCAGATACAAAATATGTAGATAGACGAGCCAGTCCGACGTGGATAGAGTCTCCGTCATTCACTTTCTAAGCCCTGAATCCCACGATTTCGGCAACTATAGATATATCGCCAACAGCAACAGTATCCGAGCCGCCATTCAGTAAGACTCGACACCATCTGATTTCCATCTAGATATACCGCTATCTGCCTGTTTCTACAGGTTTCACCCCATCGTCAAGCACAATTTTTCCCACACCGAATCTTTCTATCTCGTCGAGATCATTATTAGTGTCTTAGAAGTGCCCGACGCCTTTCTTAAGTAATTTGAAGCCGTTTAATGGCTCACTGTACCTCCAGAATAGTCCAAAGGAAGGATAGGGTATACCGGTACAAACGCCGCTGGCTCTCTCGGGGCCGAAGGGCCATCAAACGACGAGAGTGTCTTTCCGATATATCAGAATATTTAATAAAAGATTGGTGCGATTCGCGGTGGAGTTTGTCGTCCCCGAGAGGGGCGAGGGGCTGTCGTAAGTGCCCACTCAGCAAACTATGTCTTCTGAACGCGAGCAACAGCGATCACGACTTCACGGCGGGCAAACTGAGCAACCGAGCGACGAACCGTGGGCGGATCTCAAACTGACGATCCCGCACAACAGAAGTCCGACTGCCGTCGTCTCACTAGTCGAGTGCGCGCTCGTTGAACTCACCCACGAAGACGTCGGAGCCGAGGTCGTTTCGACGAACGTTGCGGGAGTGAAGCGGACACAGTACATCGCCACCGACGACGTCGCCCAACGGTTCCAAAGCGGTATTTCGACGAGCGGCTCGGCCGGCAAGAAACGACAGTCAGTCGTGAAACGGTTCGTGACGAGCTGGTCAGCCGGCCCACACACCAGTCGTCACTGGGCGGTGAGGTAGGTCAGAATGACGTTGACGGAGCTCAAGACAGATTCTGCGTAAAACCAGCTCGAGAACTTCGATTTCAGGAGTGATGTTTTAACCAACATCTGGACAAGTTGATTACCCGTTGTTGGTTAAGTCAGTGTCAACCTGTGGATCCCCAACCAACCAGGTCAGGAAATTATTCTTCAAAGTAATAAATATATCCTCCACCTGCAATTCCGAGTATGTCGGAGACAGACGCCGCTGATGGTCCTCCCCCCTTCGAGGACGCGGTCAGCAGCGACGACTACGAGGGCGACCCACTCGGAGAGCGAAGCCACGTCCCCCCATAGTCGCTTGGAACGCTCAATAGTGCTGCAGACGTCGAACACTATCTGACCTCTCTCGTAGACGACCGCACAGAGGATGTGGCGATCCAGGTGATCGGCTACATCTCGTTCTAAGCGGACTTGCCTGCTGACTATGGCGACACCAGCACAGTGCTCTCTTCAACCAACTCGGAAAATCGAATCCCCCTCCCTTCACAGCCTGTTCGTGAGATAATCGTATCGCTCCACTGTCTTCAACAGACGAGTTCTCTTCGAGAAAACTATCGACTGCCCTGCGTGCGGGTACTCGACATCGATTCGCTCACGATCGGTACACCCGACACATTCAGCTTTCTGTTCTCATTCACGTCAACGCCGACCGAATTTTCGATGAGCGTCGGTGCCGGCGTGCTCGGTATTGGCGCAGTTATCGGACTACTATATGCATTTATTCGGAGCTATCAACTCGTTCACACGCCCGTTGGGGAGTCGGACGAAGTAGGTCCTTAGATCAGACTGTTCTTTGATAGTTCGACGGTGATCTCAGGTAAGAGCGAATCCCAACTCCCGTTTTGTTCCGTTGTATATTCGAGGACCGGTGGCTCGAATTTACCCCGGACGTACATAGTTCCGGTTTGAATGATATCGCCGCCGTGAACGTCGTACGTTGCTTCGACCGTCTCGTCAGGACCGAGCGTTCGTACGAGCGGTGTTGACTCGACTCCGTAATTCTGTCTTGACTCAGCATCAACATACCGGCTTTCTTCGTATCGATCCGTCCAGAGAATAATCCCTGGTCCGGCGTCTTGCGTATCAGGCGACGGGACGAGTTCCAAGAGTCCGAACGGCCAAATCCCTGTATTCCGTATCTTAATGGGGATCTCCTGTTGGTTCGTAACAGTAAACGCCAACTGTGCCGGATGTTCGATGACGGCATTCGGTTCGACGATCTCCACCGATATGCCGAGTGGTGTGGTCGTTTCTGTTTGCACGTCCGTGATTGTGTACTCTGTCGCGCCGAGACACCCCGTGAGGCTTACCATCGATGCACTGGTAACGCCGAGTAGCGTTCGTCGCTTCATTGCGTGGTCTCCGTGGAAGATTCGTCTGATAGCTCTGGGCCGTCTGTCACTGCGACAAAGATCTCTTCAACTGTCGCATCGGAGCCGACGGTTGTTTCAGCACGGAGGGAATCGATTGTCCCTTCGGCCACAAGGCGCCCCTCGTGAAGGATTCCAACCCGGTCACACACAAGTTCAACTTGCCCGAGCACGTGACTGGAGAAAAAGATAGCAGCACCGCGATCGTTCTCTTCGTGAACGATTTCTCGAACGGTGCGAACGCCGTGTGGGTCAAGCCCAGTGAACGGTTCATCCAACACGAGCAAGTCTGGGTCACCGACGAGCGCCATTGCAAGCGCCAGTCGTTGCTCCATCCCTTGCGAGAACGTCCCGACTGACTGCCCGTCAACAGCGTCCAGTCCGACCCGATCTAATAACTCCGCTGGTGAATCACTGACTCGTTTCGTATCAAGAACCAATTCAAGATGTTGACGCGCGGTGAGCCCACCGTAGAGACTGTACCGGTCTGGAAGAATACCGATCCGGGAATGAACGTCGACGACATCGCGTTGTGGGTCCTGGCCGAGAACGCTAATCGAGCCCGTCGTCGGACGGAGATAGTCCATCAGCATCCCGATCGTCGTTGATTTGCCGGCACCATTCGGTCCGAGGAACCCGTAGATCTCATCGCCTTCGACAGTAAGCGTGAGCTCGTCGACGGCAGTCGTTGACCCATACTGCTTCGTCAGCCTCTCGGTCAGAATTGCAGGGTCACTCACACGGCATCACCTCGGGAGAAGTAATACCGAGCGAATCCCAATGGTACGACTGCCCACACGAGTAGAACGAGGAGTCCAACTGCTTCGTGGAGATACAACGGTGCTGTTCCAGGGGCGAACGTCGCTTCGACGACGTACGCGTTCGTCTGTGTCTGCGGCTCCAGTTTCGTAAGGACGTGACTGTATGTGTTGGCAGAATTCCCGACACCGAGCAGCCAGTTCGAGACGACACGATACGCGCCGTCAGGAGACAAGCGAAGTAGAAAGAACAGCGGGCCGGACGCTGGAGGTTCGTACGGATTGACCGGCGTGCCAGTAACCTGCGTGAAAATAGCCGTGCTGATCTGCGTCCAGAACAACACGAGTGGCAGAAAGATCACACCGAACACAGTCCCGGCAGCTGTGACTGTTCGCTTAGCGACAGCAGAGACTGCCGTCCCGATCGAGACGAGAACCCCAACGTACGCCAGCGTGATGACAATCATTCCAAGGAACAAGACTGGGTTGAACACACCGTGGTCAACCAATCCGATCCCGCCGAGAATGAGGCACGCGACCGTGACTGGGCCAGCGATACCGGCTGTTCGTCCAGCTACTTTCCCGAGAAGCACGTCTGTTCTCGTCAGCGGAAGCCCGAGTATGAATTTCATACTTCCAGACGTGCGTTCACCGACGATCGATTGGTAACTCAAGAGAAGCACTCCTAGTGGAAGGAGCACTGTTCCGGCGATCTGGACGTACCCAGCGGTAATATCCGCACCGAGCCCATCCCACCCAACATAGCTGGGGCGATACCCCCAAAGAACGATGAGAACGGCAAGTAACCACACGCCTTTCGACGTTACCACTGTTTTTGCCTCTTTGCGTGCAAGCGGGTACCAACGCATCAGCCCGACCATCTCTGGTCGTCCGCTTAGATATTCTGTAGAGTGAATCTCTCCTTTCACCTACCCTAAAAAAACCGCACCTTTCGCTTCTGCACTGTGCAGGTGGAAGCGCCACGACTCACAGGTGCTCGATTGCGACGCAGGAAAGAAGTCTTAGCCCCGAGTGAACGCGATCGAACAACGGAATCGAGGTGTGCCGTCCAAGCATTAGCAGTACCACGAAGAGAAGTGAGAGTGTCATAGAAATTTTATCACGGCGGTTTTTTCACACCTCGACAATTGAATCAGCAGTGAGATCCTTCCTGATAATTGACTATTTCGTACACTGCAGATGAATACGAGGGGACAGCTAGAACAATTCGGTGGGAATCATAGAGTCCACATCTGCTCAGTTCATATCACGGAGTATGATTTCCGCTGTGGCTCCGTTTACTTCGATCGAGACAAGATACGTCCCCGTGGCTGGAACCTCGAACGTTTCGTGTCCACTACTGGCTGCTGTTGCCACGACCTCTTCGTCTGTCGCGGCTTGATGCACGTATCCGGTGACAGTGGCAGGCCCATCGTCCGTTTTGTTGACTTCCAGTCGCATCTGATTCCCCTCTTCCAACTCCACCTCCCATTCCTTCGTCGGCGAGGTCGCCGAGATCTGTGTCTCGTGTAGTACCGCGTCTCCTTGGAGACAGCCCGATACTGTCGTCGTGGTCGTGATTCCGACCACCGTTCCCAGATATGTTCGTCTATTCATATGAAAAATCCAATCTTATTGCTACGTTATAATTCCTACGTCGGTAGCGAACAATTCGTAGCCCCCCTTTATTGACTGAATCTCAGTCAGGTCTGAGCATCCATCTATGACTCCCTGTGAAACAAACGAGATCTGTTCCCTGATTCTATGCTCTATCTCTTACACAATGTCCCGATCATCAAATAACAATTTCAATAGAATCGTGCCGAGGAGTTTGTGCTACTTGGGGGGCCGGACGAGGAGGTAGTCCTCTTTCGCTTCGATCCGATCGGGCGGGACGATGAGTTAACCGCGGTCTGGCTCACAATTGCTGGACTGGTGATCATGGGACCGTACGGTCTTTCACTGAAGTCGTCGGGAACTGTCTCCAACTGAACGTTTCACCAGATCAAAATAGTTTGAACGACCCGTGCACAATATGGTCCCTACACGACGACAGCTCCTCCAAGTAACCGGAACCGTATCGCTAACAGCATTGGCTGGGTGCTCAGCGGCTAATGTCCTCGACGGAGAGGAACCAACTGAAGAGTACACGCTTCATATCGACGCGGTCAACACGTCTCCGACAGAATATGCGCTTTATCAACCTGATGACGAGTCGCTGTTCGGTACGCCAGCACGAACCGCACTGCAAGCGATCGTGCCAGAGGGCCGGCACACGACCTACGGGTACAAACCATTGCCAAGCGACGCGTACGTGGAACACGACGGGTCGTACTTTCAGACGAAACACGTCGTCACCGGGCAGGAACGTGTAGAGCGGTCACTTGTGCAGGTCACTCCCATCTCAGAAGAGAACGTCCCGGAAGATGCAATCCTGATCGACGCACTCGAACAGCCGAGTGCGCGGGTTCTCAAGATTCTGCACTCGTACACACAGACCGGTGGGAGGACCAGTACAGCGGAACTCTTACGCGGTGATCAGTACGTGCTTCGCCGCCCAGCCGAACAAGAAAGTCCACTCGGGACCGGCGAACTTGATGGGCAAGTGGTTACGATGACCGAGGACGGCACGTGGGCCTACCGAGTACACGTCACAACCGAGCGAATCGTCGAGACTGCCTACACCGCCTTGGCTGTCAACGTGGCGAGTTCACGTCAACAATTCCGTGACGTCGTGTTTGGCTCTCGAATCGACGCGACGCTCACTGCAGATGAACTCCCTACAGATGCACGTGACCGTCTCGACCAAACAATCAACCGAGGCTCGTCATCCGAGACTGCACCGCTCCCCGACTCGTTCGTCACCCTTCTCAAGGCACTCCATCTCGGGGCTGTCAACACGGCGACGAACGGGAAACTCCTCTGGTACGATGACGCACTCTATCGCTACGGCCTCTACGTAAACGACGCATCCTGAACCGGCTTCGTAAAATACGATCGCCTACCAGAAACAGTGCGGGAATTGTTAGGACAGAGTTTCAATAAATCAGCTCTGTTGAAATCCTCAGCGGCTGATACAAACGGCGTGCTGAATAGAAGGCGCGAGTCGGTCACGAATGAGTGGTGTCAGTGGAGGGGATAGGTCGTCGAACGTTTATTACCGAATGACCGCATACATTCGTTGATTGGAGTATGACCGACTATCTAGGTGTCTCCCGGCGGGATGTCGGGGCGGGTCTCGCCGCCGGCGGGTCGGCGCTCCTCTTTGCCGTTCTGGTTAACCTCTGGAACTTTTTCCAGACGGTCAGGGCCCGAGGATTTGACTCCGCGAGTCTAGCGGAGTATCGACGAGGAAGTGAGATCATCTTCCTCGGGATGATCGTCACACCGGTCGTCGCTCTCGTCGTCGCGACCGTCGTCTGGCGTGTGATGATGCCGGATGAACCGGAACCAGTCTACGGTGCGATAGCAGGTGTCGTTTCAGCGCTCGGATCGCTCTTCATATTCGCCACTCTGATAGGCATTATATTCTCTCTGAGTCAGTTGTCCGCTGGCGCACTCGTCGGTGCGGTCTCCGAGTTCATCTTCATCACTGCTGTAATCGCTCTATTCGGGGGTATCATTACTCTCCCCATTGCCGCCCCACTAGGGGCTTTTGTGGGATACGGATACGAATGGTACTTTGCTAGACGGAAGACGTAATCAGTTGTTGATGATTCCCGCTCGTTCTGTTTCCCTCATACTGGACGTAGCCAAACGACCCGACCAGCACGTAGTCAATTGCTGAATCGACCCCCTATAGTCAGCACGCACTCCAAAAAACAAATTACCACACAAGAATTTCAACAGAGCCGCCAAACAGTGCAACTAGTCGGGCTACGAGGTCTCTGTGTCAAGAGGCGCTGTAATCTGTTGCTGAGTTTCAAGCCCGGTCTGGAAGCGACTGATGATCTGCGATTGATGTTCGGGACAGGCGAGGATGCTCACAGCGCCGGTCCCCACCGGTACGGCGGGCTGTTGTAGATTATAGGGAGCGAGATGACAACTCGGACATCCGATACCCCCAGCGGGTCGATGCTCAACGAGATCCGCGCTTTCATCGGTCGTATACCCACAGATAGTGGTAAACTCTTCCTGATGCTCATCACACCCAACGACTGGGATTGTATATTGATCAAGAAGCAAAAACGAGAGATACTGCTGATCTGGTGACTGGAGTGCAGTTTCACAGGCAGTACAGGGGACTGTTGGCGCACCAGCAAACTCTTCTGACTGGGGAGAAAGGGAGATTCTGGAGTCCATCTGACGGTTCTGATTAGGGTTTTGTACTCAGCGGGGGTAAGTCGTGTGGACTGCTACTTAGAGTCATAGACGGACTGGTATCACTCCTCGAATGTTCTTGCTACTGCTGCGGTTGTGTTTAGCTGCGGTAAAGGCAGTCATTCGTGAGATTCGTCTACGGATACCGGTTCGCCTCCTTCCATCTGCCATTCAAGTTCGACATCGAATTCGGCCTCGTCCTCGGTGACCTCGTACTCAACTTCCAGTTCAAACCGTTCTGGAACTGCCACTGTGAAGCCATTGTCCCCCTCAATGTCAATTCTCCCATTCTCGACACCATCAGCGACTTCCCGAAGAACTCCCGCAGCGTCTGCTCGATTCATCATCTTCTCCCCTTCACGCTCCGTCTCATCGTCTGCCGATTTCGCTTCGGTCTCGGATTCTTGTTTATTGTTTCTCATACCAGAGAAACAACGACTTTCAATAAAATATCTCGGGCTTCAACCAATCACTTTGACCAGCAAGGTTGTTTCGCATCCTGCTATGCCTGAGGCTGTGGATCGCCACAGATCCGTAGCAAGTGTCTAGTTGTCGACAGAGTAGGTAGTCAAATCAGCAAGCTTCCGATTGGTCTATCACGCCCTCTTGAGTACGTATATTAAAGAAGGTCGTAGGAACCATCCGATTTTGAGCCTACGATTTATTTAATTGGTTCAGAAGAATTTTTGCGTTTATGGCCGCGCGACATCACGTCTTGGATTCGAATCTGTCCGAGACAAAAGGTAAGAGTTATCGAAACGAGTTTACAGCAGCATTAGTTGCTGGATTCAGTGTACTATCGTATCAGTACTGGTCAGTTGGTACCCTGTCAGTCGAGATGATGAACGCGAACGCGGTCACAGCTTCGACCACGCCGACTGCGGGCGTCGGGAGCACGGTGACGGCGTCCGTTTCGAGGAGCCGGTTAGCGAGGATGATCACACCCGCGAAGACGACGATCGACGGGTAGGACCGAAACAGGCGAACGGACCAGACGAGCGCGTCGAGGACGGTCCGATTGGTGGTGGTCGTCTCGATGTTTCGGCAGTCGAGACAGCCACATCCGTCAACGTCGTCTCGCGCCTTGATCGTCGGTGCCACGTCACGCGTAGTTGTATCGTCGATGGTAGAAGTCCTTCGGACCAGTGCGTCGGTGTGGTCCCTCATTCCCCAGTAACGAACTGTGAGATGGATTCGCCGGCCGCAAGCAGGATCGACGGCGGACCAAGTAGCGAGGCGAAGGAGTTGAACGCGCGCTTGAGACTCGGTCGGTCGTTCTCGGTCCCGAGGAAGAGCAGCGTCGGATCTTCCGAGACGACGAACACGCTCATCTCGCGGCCCTTCTCCGAATAACACGTTTCGGTGACCTTGAGCACGCCAGCCGATTCCGCCGTCCTACCGATCGAGGACCCCGTACTACGAGGGGAACCGCCGGTTGTAGATCGGCATCGTCAACTCTCGGGGAAGACCGTGTCCGGGTCCCGAGCCTCGAGTGGACCGACTTGTTTACCCGTCGTCGCATAGCGGTAGAGCGCCGTTCGGACGATCGCAGAGGCCGTCTGCGACCCCACGATGGAAGCGACGACGATCCCACCGCCACTGACGAGCGCACCCACGGCGACTATGCCATCGAGAACGAAGTATCCAGCCGCACCCAGCGCGACGCCCGGGAGCGCAACGAGTAGGAAGACGAAACTCACGCCAAGCGTGGCGGAGACGCTTTCACCCCACGTGTCTCGGAAGAGCGATCCGCTCCGACGGAGTTGCCGACGCAGACTCCGCCGCTCGTCGAGGACGATGACCGGCACGATGAAAAACGTCAGGAGTGCCCACGCGAGATCGAAGACGGCCCGCGTCAGGCTCCCGACGACGCCGAATTTCTCGTCGAGGATGTACAGGACTGTGCCGAGCGTCGCAGCGGTGACTGCCCACAGGGCGATCTGCAGGCGAGCACGCCACGCCGCGGCGAGGCCATCCCGAACCGAGGTCTGGTCTCCATCGAACAGTTGTGCCGCGCAGTGCACCACGGCAGCGTTGAAAAACGTCGCCACGCTTGAGGAGATCGCAATCGCACAGAACAACACGCTGTACTTGTAGAGGTCGTTCGTGAGAAGCGACGTGAGGAGGCCCCGTTGGATGATGATCGCTCCGAGGACGGCGAATGCGCTCCCGACGGCGAGGAGACTCAAAGCCGGAAGGACCAGAAGCGTCGGTCGCTGGGTGAAGATGCGGAGACTGTCACGGGTGATCTCGAAACCGCGTCGGTATTTCGAGGTCATACTGAACGGTTTCCGTTCGACTGGTCACGAGCACACCGGGCGCTGTTGCGTATTGAACGTGCTACGGCACCGTTAGTCGCTCGGCGTCCGCTACTCCACGTGAGCGGAGTCAGGCTGGTTTGTCGTGTGATGGAGGGCATACGACGCGGTTCGGTCAGTGGACGTATAAAAATCCGGGAGAATGAAAACTGCATCTGAACGACCGACTCGTTCCTCGGCCAGGGGTTCGCCGTACTCCGCTATGATTTTAGTGCGTGTTGCGGGAACACGCAGATATGGCCGCCCTCCAAACGACGCCGCCTTCAGTCAGTGCTGCGATTGCTGCGCTCGTGGGACTCGCGCTCGTCGGAAGTCTTCTCGGAGCGATCGGTAGCGCTGTCGTTCGCCGGCTGGGAAACCCCGTCGGAAAGTACCGGCTGCTGTATGGGGCCGTACTCTTCCCGTACACACTGCTCGCCTACGCCGTGTTCGCCCTCACCGGGTTCGGCGCTGCCGTCCTCACCACGCTGCCCGCCGCTCCGGACCTTGTGACCGGGATTCTCGTGGATTTCGTCACGTTCCTCGCCGCCGGCTGTGTCTGGATCGTTTCGTATCTCCCGACGGTACGGGGGATCCGCGATGTGCGCGACGTTGATCTCGCCACCAGTACGTCAATCTGGAAGATGACACGGTACGTTATCGGAGTCAGTGCGCTTCTCACCGTGGTGCTCGTCCCACTGCAAGTGGGCTCGATCGAGTCCTCACCGCTCGCCCTGGCTGTCGGACTCGTAGCGCTCGTGCTCGGGATGCTGTACGCAGCACCGTGGCTCATCTCAATCCTTCGCTCGACATCGACGCCGACTGGAGACACTGCGGATCGAGTGGAGCGACTCCGTCACCGCGCAGGACTCACCGTTCGGGACGTACGGATCCTCGACACCGAAAACGAAGAAACGGCGGAAACGCTCGTTCGTGGCCCGCCGAACTACCGGCGGCTCTTCGTGACGAGCACGTTTCTCGATGTCTTCGACGACGAAGCCGCCTCAGCGTTGCTAGCGATTGAGGCCGGGAAACTTCGAGCCCACGTCTTTGAGGTCAGAGTTGGGACGGTTCTCGTGGCTGGCATCGCTCTGATCGCGTCCGTCACCGATATCGGTCCGCGGTGGCCGTTACTCGGGCTCTCACTCGGATCGGTTTTCGTCGGGTTTTGGCTCTCGCAACGACGGATCCGTGCGGCTGACGAGTATGCTGCCGAAAAGGTCGGGCGAACGACTGTTGCTGACGCGCTGGGCGAGTACGCCGAGGTGCACGCGCTCGAACCGACACGACGACGAATTCCGAATCCGCTCTCTATCAAGGTCGCCCTCGGAGATCGTATCGATCGGCTTCGAACAGCAAGCGAACAGTGAATTGCGTCAACCCACGTCAGTACTGTCTAAAACCAGTTTTTGAGCTTGGATTATCCTTTTCTTGTTTACCATCGAGTACTGGATATGCCCTCCCAGCAAGCGTTACCCGCACACTCGCCTCCCGGTCGATCAACCGAGAGAACTTGCGTATCTCGACTTCGTTCCTGACCCTTCGGAGCATCTATGCTAGCTCTTCCCCTACAGCTATCGGGAACCGATCAGCGAGATTCGCTGCCTTCAACTCGAAGAACTAGTCGTCGGACCTGTTCGGACGCCGCGCCGGCGTGTGGTTCATCGTGAGTCTCCCGTCCGAGATTTCAGCCGCCTTGGAAACGAGACGCGGACGACGAGTTCGTGCGGCTTTCGCTGGGCTTGGGATCACCGTCAGTGCGTTGCTCGCTGGCTTAATCGGCGTTGTGTTAACAGGAGGTCTCGTCTCGGTATTTGATCTCGCTGAATCACCGGTCGTTCGGGTTCTCCAAGGGAATTATATTCAAGTCGGGTTCGCTGGCTTCGCTGTCGCGTACCTGCTCTGGCAAGGTGACTGGAACCGATATATCAAGGTCCGATGGCCCACTCTCGAAGACCTCGGCTGGATCGTCGGGTTGCCCCTTCTCTTTGCGGTCCAAGGAGTCGTTCTCCCGCCGGTACTAGCCGCGGTCGGACTTCCCCATCCACAGCCAGGGACCGGGATGGAAGAACTCGCGTTAGAGACTCGGCCCTTGCTCTGGCCGGTCGCGTTCGTCGGGATGTATCTGTTCGCTGCGCCGGCTGAGGAGCTTGTCTACCGCGGAATCGTTCAAGGTCGGCTTCGCGCTGTCTTCGATACCCTCGGTGTTGTGGTCCTCGCCGGACTGTTGTTCGGGGTGCTGCATTTCCTGGTCGGATTGATGACGCAGGGCGTGAGTTTCGGTGGCAGCCTCTACTGGGGGATCGACACAGTGATTCCCGGGTTGGCTTGGGGGTACGCGTACGAACGCACGGAGAACCTCGTGGTCACGGCAGTCACACACGCGATGGTCTGGACCGTCACACTCCACGAAATCGTGCTCCACGCACTTCCGATATAGTCTCTATAATGCCTTCCTTGCAACACATCGATCGACTCGAACTCGCTATCTCAGTCGCGCTCTTAAGCCTGTTCGTCGTGGGGTTTGCCTACGATTCGGACTATATGATCAGGGTCTACAGTCCGGCTAGCTACGTGTGGGTTGGATTGGTTATCGCAGTTGTGGTAGTACTCTCGTATCGTCCGTTCCGCACATCTTGGGCGTCGAGTATGCTCATCGGAGCGATGGTCCTCACGTGGGGACTGCATAATATCGCTGTCCGGGGGCGTCACTCGTGATGGGATACGGCTTCGCTGCACTTGGAACCCTGTCAATCGCCTATGGGATCTACGACCGATTTAGACCACCAGCATTTCCCGATCTGCCGACATTGAGATAGAGAACTGAGACTACTGAAGTGACGTGCTGTCGAAGTCTTATCCACGGATTTCTGGATTGACTTTCCCAGCAATCCATCCACCCAAGACGCCGCCGAATACTCCGATCAGTATCGCTAACATCCCCGTGGCAAGGATAAGCATACTCAGAAGCAGAACCCCGAATACCAGCCCGCCTTCCGAAGCCGACGTGAGGAACCAGTCACGTAGAAAGCCAGACGACCACGCAAAGGCAGGAACCGTTCCGAGAATGCCAGCACCCATACCAGCTTTTTTGAACTGACCCGATCCGTTTGCGGCGAGAAATCCGGCGAGAGCACTCCCAATAATCACTCCCGAGAGGTTATAATACGACTCTGCACCAACGAACAAATTATGTATAGTCACCACCAGAATACCGACTACCCCGCCAAAAAGCGCGTGCACATACGTTGGCGTATCTTCTTCCAACAACCAATCTAGTTCCATATCGACCAATTCAATCAAGAAGCCCATATTCTCCCCGTTGTGTCAAACTGATCTCGAAGCTATCCATTCGAATCTGAGATCAGTAGTAGCTCCAATTCTCGTTCACTGTGTCTACCGATGTGAGGGTGTCTGTGTAGCCGGGGAAGAAGAATTTCCACAGGAATGCGATGACGACTTCAACAAACAACTGAGTGTCTGCTCGATGCTTTCAACAGCCTGTGCTGCAGCAAGCGTTCCCCGGGGACGGCGAGGGTATCAACTGAATCTTGGAGGTGACCAGTCGTCACAATCAGTCTATTGTTACTATAGGTGGTTCCGAGACAGCCGGAACTACGATCGAAATGCGCCCCACAGATACAACCCGGCACTTGCAAATACAACGGTCGTCAGCCAGACCGCTTCAAGTTCAGACGCGAATGACTCAATGAGATGAATCGTGAACAAATACCCGACAGGCCCACCAATAGCACTCGCAAGGACAACGATCGAAACAGCGTGATTCACCGGAATCCTAGTCTCGTCCCAGTCCTGACTCATATCTTCGATGTCTCTACAGTAGGTAAAATATCTTGACACCGCTTTGGACGGGTTATAACGGTGTCATAGAACTATTCTCACACCCAAGTCACAGCGAATCGAATCGTTCAGTTCAGACGAACGCTGTATCAAATCAGATCGCCATCCACTCAGTATCTGTCAGGAATGAGCTGCTGAATATAGAGGGTATGTGCAGTACAAGGATTCCAGCAAGTTCACGGTGGACTCCGACACATCCCATCGTCGCGTTAGGACTCAAAGACATGTCCTCTACCGATTCACAGCTAGAGTGGACGAGCCCGGAACACGTCGCAACCGTCGCTGTTACTCTTTATATAGGAGATGCCGGTAGTGTCCACTTGGATTATCGAGGTACGACCCTGCCTCACACCGCCTCACGCCGACTCGCGCGTAACAGGAGGATGCCGAGGCCGACGAACCAGACGATCTGAGTGAGGCCAAAGATGCCGCCGCCGACTTCGCCGAATGCCGGGATGGCTGAGAGGATGCCTGCCGTACCGACCACGAGACCAACGTAGTTCAGCGCCCGGTGTAGTGCCCGTGCCCGTAGTGCGACCACACTCACGAGAAGGGTCCAGATACCGCCGACGATCTCGTTGCCGCCACCAAGCCCGTCGATGACCGGACTGACCGCTAGCCAGACCGTCGTCGCTTGGGTCGGGTCCGTGCCGTACAGATCTACGACGACGCCCGTGGCGATGTTGGCGACCATCCCACTGGCGATGACGAGCCCGGCCCAAATCAGCCCGAACGCGGTCGTCGCCCCCATCAGCATCGGTGCGTCGGTCTTGAGGCGCGCGTGGAGTGACAAGACGAGCGCTACCAGAACGACGCCGAAGACCACGTAGATGAGTAGGTACATCGCGTACAGA